>NZ_JBVIMH010000031.1:0-94297 GCF_055579945.1 Kitasatospora sp. NPDC032150
AGAAGAAGTGGTGTTTCAGAGGATTGGCCGCCCCGGGACCGTCCGCGCCGATGCGTGTCCGGTGCTCCCTGCCGAGCGACTAGAGAACACTACCCCTGTCGGAGGCCGTGGGCAAATCCCAGTGCCCGATGATCCGGGTGCACGCCACGCGGCCGACCTTGACGTACTCGCTGTTCGGGTGGTCGTTGGACACGATCCAGTGGCGGGCTGCTTCGGGGGCCCGGCCGCCCTTGGTGTGGCGGCGCATGAGTCGGGTGTCCCGTACGTGGTCGGCGGCATCCACGTACCAGAGTTCGCTCAGCAGGGTGCGGACCTCGGACCAGGGAGCGTCAGCGTTGGCGAGGTAGTTGCCCTCGGTCACGACGAGTCGGGTGTGTGGTCGGATCACGTGCCGAGCGGCAACCGGTTCGTCGAGTGTCCGGTCGAAGTCGGGGGCGTAGATGTCGCGGAAGCGCTCGGCGAGGACTCGGCGCAGTAGGGCTACGTACCCTCCAGCGTCGAAGGTGGGCGGGGATCCCTTGCGGTCGCGCAGGCCGAGGCGTTCGAGTTGGGCATTGGAGAGGTGGAAGCCGTCCAGCGGGAGGTAGGCCGCTGTCTCGGCGCCCTCCCGGCGGTTGATCTCGTCGACCAGGTAGCGGGCCAGTGTCGACTTTCCGGCCCCGGGCGGGCCGGCCAAGCCGAGGATGGTGCGGCCGACGGCGCGGGTGCGACCGTGCAGCAGGTGGAGGGCCGATGCGACCAGTGCCGCGCGGCCGTTGAGCGGAGACGGTCCGATGGGCGACTGTCCCGGGCCTTCGGACGCCACCCGGCGGGGCTCCGCAGCATCTGGAACAGAGCTGATCAGAGCAGAGGCGTCGGGTGGGGTGCTGCTGCCGCTGTCGCCGTCCACGTGCATGGCCGCACCCTACTCATCAGGGTTGGTGCTGGGAACCCGAGTCATCGGTGCTGTTGCTGAGTACCGGAGCCTCCAGCGTCAGCGTGCCCGCGTCGGCATCCAATCGGGCGGGGACGCCGAGCGGCACGGTGAGGCTGCTGGGGCCGTGGCCGAAGCCGAGTTCCCAGAGGACCGGTACGCCGAGCGGACCGAGCCGGTCGAGCATGAGCTCGCGTACCTGGTCGAGCGGACCGCAGCCTTCCCAGGAGCCGAGCGCGATGCCCGCCACGCCGTCCAGGGCGCCGGAGCGGATCAGCTGGGTGAGGACGCGGTCCAGCCGGTACAGGTGTTCGTTGACGTCCTCCAGGAGAAGGATCGTTCCTGCGAAGGACGGGCGGGCGGTCGGGGCACCCCGGTCCGCAGCGAGGGTGGAGGCGCAGCCGCCGGCCGTGAGACCGCGGGCCCGACCGGGCACCAGCGCTTCAACGGTGGGCGACGTGAGCTGCAGCGTGTCCGCGGGGTGGAAGAGGGTGCGGCGCAGGTGCTCCGCCGTCGGACCGTCGGCGATGAAGGCTGCGCCCGAGGCCATCGGCCCGTAGAGCGTCGGGATGCCGAGGCGCCATGAGATGGTCTCGTGCAGGACGGTGATGTCGCTGAAGCCCACCAGTGCCTTCGGAGGCGCACTGCGGAGCGCGTCCCAGTCGAGAAGGTCGACCATCCGTTGCACGCCGAAGCCGCCTCTGGCGCAGATGACGGCGGCGATGGTGGGGTCGAGCCAGGCGCGCTGGAAGTCCGCGGCACGGGCGGCGTCGGTGCCGGCCAGGTGGCGGATGGTCGGATGGGTGTCCTGGAGGTGCTCGGCGGGCACGACCTCGAGGCCCCAGCTGCGAAGGATCCCGGTGCCGGCGGAGAGCCGGTCGGGTTCGAGCGGGCCACTCGGAGCGACCAGTGCGACCCGGTCCCCGGGGACCAGGCGGCGCGGCCGTCGGTCCGGGGTGGGAGGCTGGAACCGAACCATGGGCGAGGTCCTCTCTCGGGGAGGCGGCGTATGGCGTTCAGCCACCAACCGTATGCCCGCTCGGGTGGCTCCTGATCACCCGTCTGGTCCCGGTCTCTCGTCGGCAGGGCAACTCGTGGACAGAAGAGGCCCCAGTCATGTCGACGGCGGAGCTTTTCGTGGACGGAAACGGCCCAACCGGGTCGTCCACGGAGCATGTCATCAACAGAGACAGTCCCGAATGGAAGCGTTCCCCTGCCGAATCCTCCGCTCTCGGACAGACTCGTCGTCGGACCTTCGTATCGACAGCCGCGCACCCGTACCGTCCGGCGCGGTGGTCCGGCCCGGTCCAGCCCGGCCGCCAGGCGACGGCCGAGCCGGAGCGAGCGCCGACCTGAGAACCGGCGCGAGGACCGCTGCGCCGAGGCGGAGCCTTCAGCGCATGCCCATGACCTGTCGGACTTCGGCCAGCGTGGCGTCGGCGCAGGCGTTGGCGCGTTCGTTCCCGGCGCGGAGGACGGCACGCAGGTGGGCCCGGTCGGCCGCGAACTCGGCTCGGCGCTCGCGGATCGGGCGGAAGTACTCGTTGACCGCCTCGGTGACGCGCCGCTTCAGCACGGCCGAGCCGCCGTCACCGATCTCCTCGGCGATCTTCTGCGGCTCGCCGTCTTCGCACAGGGCCGCGAGCAGCAGCAGGCTGGACACCTCGGGGCGCTGCTCGGGGTCGTAGCCGATCCGCCGTTCGGTGTCGGTCTTGGCGCCCCGGATCAGGCGCGCGGTGTGGTCCTCGCCCATGCCGAGGGCGATGGCGTTGCCCCGGCTCTTGCTCATCTTCCCGCCGTCGGTGCCCAGTAGCAGCGGGGCGTCGGAGAGCAGGGCCTCAGGTTCGGCGAAGACCGCGGCGCCGTACCGGTCGTTGAAGCGGCGGGCGATGGTCCGCGCGGTCTCCAGGTGCGGCAGCTGGTCCCGACCGACCGGGACCAGGTTCCCTTTGCAGGAGAGGATGTCTGCGGCCTGGTGCACGGGATAGGTGAGCATCAGTCCACTGACCGAGCTCTGCCGGGAGTGCACGATCTCGTCCTTGACCGTGGGGTTCCGCTGGAGTTCCGCGACGCTGACCAGGCTGAGGAAGGGGAGCATCAGCTGGTTGAGGGCGGGCACGGCGCTGTGGGTGAAGATCGTGGCGCGTTCGGGGTCGATGCCTGCCGCCAGGTAGTCGAGGACGAGTTCCTCGGCGCGTTCGGCGGGTCGGTCGGCGGTGTCGCGGTCGGTGAGTACCTGGTAGTCGGGGATGACCACGAACAGTTCGACACCGAGCCGCTGCAACCGGACCCGGTTCTGCAGGGTGCCGAAGTAGTGGCCGAGGTGGAGCGGTCCGGTGGGACGGTCCCCGGTGAGGATGCGGTAGCGGCTGGGGTCCTGCTGGACCTGGGCGGTGCTGGTCTGCACTGCTGGTTCTCCTTCGGGCGGGCCGACGGCGGGTTGCCGGTGGCTGGCGGTGCGTCGGCACGACTGCGCCGCCAGCCGGCGGCGGTGTGCCGGTGGGGCGCGTCCATCGGTGCGGCCCGCGAGGGAGACGAAGCAACAGGGCCGCCCGTACGGACGGCCCTGCGGTCATGCATGAGTGGGAGCCGCCCTAGGACGGCCACCAGCTCAGGCATGGAAGATGCTTCATGGCTGCGAGGTTAGCGCTTCGCCACCGGTGGCTGCCAGGGCCTTTCCGGACTGCCGGTCGCCGGTCAGGCTTCGAACGATCACTGTCGGGGGTTCCTCACGGCGGGCATCCCTCCGGAGGAACTCGGCGGCCGCGACCTGACCGACCGTCCGCCCGGTCGGTAACGGCTTGTCAGTCTTCCGATTCCCCTTGGCTGGCCATGCGCCGGTACGGCAGGATCATCCGACCAGCTTTCGGAGGGCCCGTACTGATGACCTTGCTCGACCAGTCCGCATCCGACGACTCCCCGGACCGGTCCAGGCCGCCAGACCGCGCCGTAGCGGACGCCGAGGCCACCACGGCGGCCTGGCTCCTCGCCGGCCTGGCGAGCAGACTCCGCACGGCGTACGAGCAGGGCGCCGACATCCGGCTGCTTGCGGAGGCCTGCCGGCAACCCGAGTCGGAGGTGCGGCGACTGCTGGAATTCGCCGGGGCCAGGTCCGACCTGCGGCCGGGCGGACTTCCGCTCACCCGCACGGCAGGTCGCGCCGCCGGTCCGGCGGTGCCCTTCCCGGAGTGGCAGGAGTTCCGGCGGATCCGCCGGCCGACGCCCTCCCGCCGACTGAGCCGGCTGCACCCGCGCGGTGAGCCGGCGCCCGAACCCGAGCCGGCACCAGAGCCCGAGCCGACGACGCCCGAACAGGAACCCGCAGGCGGCGGGTCGGGCCATCCGGCGGAAGATGCACCCGCATCGGCCGAAGCGCCGACGCACGTGCAGCCGCACGACCACACGGCCGCCCCGCTGGGAGTCCTGATCGGCGCCTCCCCCGCTTACGCAGAACCGCCGAGCGCCCTGAGCTCCTCGGCCCCGCGCCGGGTACCGGTCGACCTGGTGCGGGTGAGCCGGGGCACCAGCCTGGTCGTACTGCCCTCCTGGCGCACCGCCATCGCGGTGTCGGTGCCGACCGAACAGCTGCTCGCGGAGACCGGGCTGGCCTTCGAGGACCTGGCCGGCGCCCGGCTCACCGTGCTGATGAACCCGGACGCGCTGCACGACCGCGAGCTTGACCTGCGCACCTGGCAGACGGAGGGCGGGCCGGCGGCCACCGGCGGATGACGTCCGTCAGCGCCCGGCGTTCGGCACGTACCCGAGGTGCACCGGGGCCGGCGGCTGGGCAGCGGCACCAGCCGGCGGCTGCGCCAGGCTCTCCCTGAGAGCCGAGAGCAGTGCGGGCAGTTGCGGTGGCCAGAGCGCCTCGGCCCGTTCGTCCGCCAGATCGGCCGGGCTCCACCAGCGCCAGCCCAGGATCCGGTCCACCGCGTGCGCCGCGCTGACATCGCCCAGCGGGCCGCGGCGGGGTCCGCTGGTGAAGTAGATGTGCTCGTGCTGACGGACCGGGGTGCCGTGCCAGGTGAAGTCGTGTTCCCAGGTGCAGAGCAGCGGGCCGGGCGCGAGATCCGTCCAGCCCGTCTCCTCCCACAGTTCGCGACGCGCGCCCTCGGCCGGCGACTCGCCGGGCTCGATCCCGCCGCCCGGCATGGTCCAGTGCACACCCACCTCGACGTTGTCGGACCTCAGCAGGAAGACCGCGCCGTCGGATGCCAGTACCGCGGTTCGCGCTGCTCGCCTCGGAGTTCGCATCGAATCACCCTCGCAGGGAGCGCTGTCGTTGTCGAGCGGGATCAGCGTCCTGCTCCCGGCGGTTGGCGGGAAACCCGGGCGCCTCGGGCGGCACCCCGGTTCTACGCTGTGCCCATGCCCGTACCTCTGATCCTCCTGCCCTCCGATCCGCTGACACCGCGCCGGCCGGACCCGCACTTCGTGTGGGAGGCCCAGCTCATCCGCGAGTCGGGTGGAGCGTACGCGCTCATCGACCATGACGCGCTGGTCTCCGGGGACGCCGTCGCGGCGGTCCGCCGGGTGCCGGAGGGGCACGGACCGCTCTGGTACCGGGGCTGGATGGTGCCCGTACCGGCCTACACCGCGCTCGCCACCGCCCTCACGACACGCAGCTGTTCGCTGCTGACCCCGCCTGCCGCGTACGCCGACGCCCACGAACTGCCCGGCTGGTACTCGGTCTTCGAGGGTGCGACGCCGCCGAGCGCCTGGATTCCCGGCGGCGAACCGGACTTCTCTGCACTCGCGGACGCCGCACGGCGGATCGGCGGGCAGGGTCCGGCCGTCGTCAAGGACTACGTCAAGTCCCGTAAGCACGAGTGGGACCAGGCCTGTTACGTGCCCGAGCTGGCCGATCTGGACGCACTTGGCCGGGTGGTGTCCCGGTTCGTGGAACTGCAGGGCGAGTTCCTGACCGGCGGCGTGGTGCTGCGCCGGTACGAGGAGTTCGTGCGGGACGCGGACGGGCATGCCGTCGAGGCCCGGGTCTGGTGGGTGGACGGCGAACCGGTCCTGGTCGGCCCGCACCCCGACTGCCCCCAGGCCAGAGTTGACCCGGATCTCTCCGAAGTCCAGCCGCTGGTGCGCGCATTGGGCTGCCGCTTCATCACCACCGACCTGGCCCAGCGGGCGGACGGGCCGGGCTGGCGGGTGGTCGAGGTCGGCGACGGCCAGGTCAGCGGTCTGCCGCACGGGATCGACGCCACCCCGCTGCTGACCTCGCTCCTCGCCGCGTGAACAGTCGGGCGGGGTAACAGGGGTGAGCAGCGGGGGCGTGGCCGGCGGTGCCGTCAGCCTGCTGCGGGGATCGCCGTGGGCTGCTCCCGGTCGAGCTCTCCGTCCGCGATGAAGGCGCGCCACAGCCCGGCGTACGCGCCGTCCCGGCGCAGCAGTTCCTCGTGCGTCCCGTCCTCGACCACCCGGCCGCAGTCCAGTACCACGATCCGGTCGGCGCGCTGAGCGGTCGTCAGGCGGTGGGCGATGACCAGGGTGGTCCGCCCGCCGGCCAGCCGGTCCGCCGCGTTGTTGACCGCCGCTTCGGTGGCCAGGTCGAGCGCGGCGGTGGCCTCGTCGAGCAGCAGGATGTCGGGGGCGACCAGTTCGGCGCGGGCGAGCGCGATCAGCTGGCGCTGCCCGGCGGAGAGGTTCCGGCCCCGGGCGGTGACCTCGTGGTCGTAGCCGCCCGACAGGCCCATGATCATCTCGTGTGCGCCGACCGCCCGGGCGGCGGCCTCGACCTCCGCGTCGGTGGCGGTGGTCCGGCCGTACGCGATGGCCTGCCGCACCGTCCCGGCGAACAGGTACGCCTCCTGCGGGACGACGCCGAGCCGCTGCCGGTACTGGGTGAGGTCGTACCGGGTGATGTCGGTGCCGTCGATCCGGACGGTGCCACCGGTCGCGTCGTAGAACCTGGCGACCAGCTTGACCAGGGTGGACTTCCCGGCGCCGGTCTCACCGACCAGGGCGACGGTCTGCCCGGCCGGGATGTGCAGGTCGACGGCCGACAGGACGTCCGGGTTGCCGTCGCCGCCGCCGTTGTAGGCGAAGCCGACGTTCTCGAACCGGATCTCGCCGCGCAGCTTCGCCACCCGCACGGGATCGTCCGCGTCGGGCGTACTGGTCGGTGTCCGCAGCAGTTCGCGGATCCGGTCGAGGCCGACGGACGCCTGCTGGTATCCGTCGAAGATCTGCGAGAGCTGGTTGACCGGCGCGAAGAAGAGGTCGATGTACAGCAGGTACGCGACCAGCGCGCCGATGGTGAGCGTCCCCGAGTCCACCCGTGAGGCGCCGGCGATCAGTACCAGGGCGGCCGCCGCACTGGACAGGAACTGCACGAACGGGAAGTACAGCGAGATGTACAGCTGCGCCTTGACCCGGGCGTCGCGGTATTCGAGGCCGCGCGCCACGAACCGGGTGGCGTTGGTCCCCTGCCGGCGGAACGCCTGGACGATCCGCATGCCGGCCACGTTCTCCTGGAGGTCGGCGTTGACCGTGCTGATCAGGTCCCGGGAGATCTGGTACTGGACGGTCGACTTGCGGCGGAACACCACGGTCGCGATCACCAGCAGCGGGAGCACCGTGAAGACGACCAGCGCCAGGCCGGCGTCGATGAACAGCAGCGCGACCAGGATCCCGGCGAAGGTCAGCACGCTGATCACGGCGGTGACCACACCGGTCTGCAGGAACGACGATATGGAGTCCACATCGGTGGTCATCCGCGTCATGATCCGGCCGGAGAGCTCGCGCTCGTAGTAGTCCAGGCCGAGCCGGTTGAGGTGGGCGAAGATCTTGAGCCTCAGGGTGTAGAGCACGCGCTCCCCGGTCCGTCCGCTGACCCTGGTCTCCGTGCTCTGGACCAGCCAGTCGAGCAGCACGATCGTGAGGGCTGCCAGCGCGGCGGCCGCCACCCCGGACATCGCGGCCTTGCTGACACCGTCGTCGATGCCGTGCCGGATCAGAACCGGGAGCGCGAGTCCGGCCGCGGTGTCCAGGGCGACCAGCAGGAGGGCGAGCACCAGCTGGCGGCGGAAGGGCTTCAGCAGGCGGACGAGGCTGAAGTCCGGGTCGCTCGCTTCGGCCTCGGGGATCGGGATGTCCGGGGTGTCCGTGGCCGGCGCGAGTGCGGCCACCTTGGTGAGCAGGTCCGCCCTGTCCTGGCCGGCCGAGGCGGACGGCCAGGACCGGCCGGCCCTGGGACGCCCGGCCCCGATGTGCCGCTCGCCTCGCTTGGGGTGCTCGACGCCGTTGACCCGCTTGACTCCGTTGACCCGTTCGATCCCCTTGACGCGCTCGATCGCGCTGACCCGCTCTGCTCCGTTGACCCGCTCGGCCCCGTGGACCTGCTCGGTCGGCTCACCGGAACCGATGGCCGTGGGCGCCGAGGCGCGGTGGCCGGACGCGGTGGGGGCCTCGGCGTCGGGATCGGTGATCAGCGCGCGGTACAGCGGACATCGCTGTTCGAGTTCCTCTTGGGTGCCGACGTCCACCAGGCGGCCGTGGTCGAGCACCGCGATCCGGTCTGCCAGGTGCAGGGTGGACCTGCGGTGGGCGATGAGGAGGGTGGTCCGGCCCGCCATCACCCCGCTGAGCGCCTCATGGATCTCGGCCTCGATCTGCGGGTCCACCGCGGAGGTGGCATCGTCCAGCAGCAGTACCCGCGGGTCGCTCAGGATGGCCCGGGCGAGGGCGATCCGCTGCCGCTGACCGCCGGAGAGGGTGAGGCCCTGCTCGCCGACCTTGGTGTCGTAGCCCTCGGGCAGCTCGCGGATGAAGCCGTCGGCCCGGGCGGCCACGGCGGCCGCCTCGATCTGCGCGTCGGTCGCGTCCGGCCGACCGTACGCGATGTTGGTCCGGACACTCTCGGAGAACAGGAAGCTGTCCTCGGGGACGATGCCGACGGTGGCCCGCACCGAGTCGAGCGTGAGCTCGCGCAGGTCGTGGCCGTACAGCCGGATGGTGCCCGCAGTCGGGTCGTAGAACCTCGGTACGAGCTGCGCGACGGTCGACTTGCCCGAGCCGGATGCACCGACCAGTGCCAGCGTCTCACCCTCGGCGAGTTCCAGGCTCAGCTGCTTGAGCACGAGCTCGCCGTGCCGCGAGCCGTCCGGTCCGCTGTCCCGGGAGTCGCCCTGCGCGTTGGCCGGCGCGCCGTCCCGTGCGGCGTCCGGTGCATCCTCTTGCACGTCGTCCCGTACAGCGCCGAAGCTGAAGTCCACCTGGTCGAACTGGAGCGCGGGGGCTCCCGGGACGGCGCGGACCACCGGCCGGTCCGACGCCTCGGGCCGGTCCGCGCCGGGCAGGACGCCGGGCAGGACGAGGTCGGCCGCGTCCGCGTGCTCCCGCACCACGGGTTGCTGGTCCACCAACTGGAACACTCGCTCCACGCCGGCGCGGGCCTGCTGGCCGACGGTGATCAGCATGGTGAGCATCCGGACCGGACCGGTCATCTGCGCCAGGTAGGCGGAGAAGGCCACGAAGGTGCCCAGCGAGACCTGGCCCCGCACCGCGAGCCAGCCGCCGAGGGCGAGCACGGCGACCTGCCCGAGCGCGGGCACCGCCTGCATCGCCGGGGTGTAGCGGCTGGTGAGCCGGATCGAACGGAGGCGAGCGCCGTACAGGCTGCGCGAGGCCTGCTCCAACTTCCCGCGTTCCTGTGCTTCCTGGCCGAAGCCCTTGACCACCCGAACGCCGCCGACGGCCCCGTCCACGACGCCCGCGACGGCCGCCGCCTCCTGCTGCGCCGCCCAGGTGGCGGGGAAGAGCCGCTTGCGGCTGAACGTCGCGATCCACCAGAGGGCCGGACCCATCACCAGTGCGACCAGGGTGAGCGGCGCGGAGAGCCAGAGCATCACCAGGATCGACATGCCGAACATCAGGAAGTTGCCGGTCATCATCGGCAGCATCGACAGCAGGCCGTTGACCAGCTGGAGGTCGGAGGTCGCCCGGCCCACCACCTGGCCGATGTCGAGCGAGTCCTGTCGGGTGCCGTCCAGCCTGCTGAGCGAGCGGAAGAGGTCCGCCCGCAGGTCGTGCTGGACGTCCACGGCGAGCTGGCCACCGCAGTAGCGGCGGACCTGGGTGCAGAGGAAGACGAGGACGGCGGCCAGCAGCAGCACGCCCGCCCACGGCGCGAGCGGACGGGTATGGGCCGTGATGACGTCGTCGATGATCAGCTTGGTGATCAGCGGCACGACGGCCGTGACGGCCATGCCCGCCAGCGAGGCTCCGAAGGAGAGCAGCACGTTCCGCCGGTAGCGCCAGCAGTAGTGCGCGAGCCTGGTGAGCCAGCCGGGCTCGGTCTCGGGCGCTTGCCGCCGGGCCGGCTCGGGACGGGGGTGGGCGCCGCTCGCCGAACGGGTGGATGCCGAGCCTGTACCGGACAGGTCTCGGTCTGCCCTGCCACCTGGCGAAAGCTCCGCTGCGGATCCATGAGTCTCAGGCATATTTAGGGATACTAACCATTCGGTCGAGCAGGAGTCCATCGGGTTTCCGGCGGGAGCCCGACGGGCGTGCAGTGACTCGAACAGCGCGCGGCCCGAGCTGCTTCCCGCCTCCCACCAGCCTGGACGAACCGACGGTCGCGCGACACCGGTCGGGCGGTCTCGACGGGGACCACCATTGGTCCTAGGCCTGCCCCAGGGCGGGCGCTTGCACCGTGCACCCGGCCGGGTTGCCCGAATCCCCGCCGGACTCGCCGTGCTCCCCGACCGGTCCGCCGTGCTCCCCGACCGGTCCGCCGTGCTCCCCGACCGATTCGCCGCAGACAGGGCGGCAGTCGGCCCGAACAGCCGATCACCCCGGCATCCTGGCCGGTCCGCCCACCGCGCCGCCCCGACCGACGCCGCGTCCGGAACCCGCCGACAAGCCGGGTGCATCTGGCGGCAGCGGGGCCGATCGGCCGGATGTCCGGGTCAGCCGGTCACATCTGCCGCGCCGCCGGCCGCGGCCGCGAAGGCACCCAGGGCCAGGCTGTGCAGCAGCGCCGCCATACCGTCCCGGCTCAGGCCGGACCGCTCCCCCTGCGCCAGCTGCGGTCCGGCGCTGTGGGGGGTCGAGTTGAGCAGGCCGAAGACCGCGTGCACCGCCGCCCGGGCTGTCTGCTCGGCGCCGTCCTCGGCCAGCGAGGGGAACGCCTGGCGGACGACGTCCACCCAGAGCTCGACATAGCCCCGCTGGAGGCGCCGCACGCGCCGCCGGTCCTCCTCCTTCAGATGGAGCAGCTCCCGGTCGTGCAGGACGATCAGGTCCCGGTCGTCCAGCGCGAAGTCCACATGGCCGCCGATCAGGGCATCGAGCGCGCCGAGGGCGTCCGGCGCGTCACCCGCCCGCCGGCGGCCCTCCTCCAGCAGCCGCTCGCTGATGCCGACCAGAAGGTCGGCGAGCATGGCGTCCTTGCCGGAGAAGTGCCGGTACAGGCCCGGGCCGCTGATGCCCACCGCCCTGCCGATCTCGTCGACACCGACACCGAGGAACCCGCGCGCCGCGAAGAGGCGCGCGGCCTCCTTCCGGATCTGGTCGCGGCGTGAGAGCGCGGAGGGAGCCTGGGCGTTCAGCATGCCGTCCATCGTAGACAGTCGAGTTATCGACGGTTAACCTGGCGACAGGAGTTAACGCTCATTAACAGGGCGGCGGACCCTCCTGTCCGCGTGCCCACCTGGCTCCGAGGGCAAGGGAGCTCTTGGGATGGTCTTCTCAACCGTCGGCCCGGCCGCAGCCCGATCCGCAGGCGCGGCCCCGGGACTCTTCACCGGCGCAGGCACGGGTCCGTTCGAGCCGGTCGCCTCGCCCGCCGCCGCTGCTCCCGCCCCCCGGCTGGAGAGCTCGGTGGACACCGGCTCGGCGGCGTTCCGCACGAACACCGCCGCACACCAGGCCCTGGTGGCCGAACTGCGGGAGAAGCTGGGGGCCGCCGCCCTCGGCGGCGGGGCCAAGGCCCGCGCCCGGCACACCTCCCGGGGCAAGCTGCTGCCGCGGGACCGGGTGGACACCCTGCTCGATCCGGGTTCCCCCTTCCTGGAACTGTGCCCGCTCGCGGCCGACGGGCTGTACGACGGTGCCGCGCCGGCGGCGGGCGTGATCGCCGGGATCGGGCGGGTGGCCGGTCGCGAGGTGGTGGTGGTCGCCAACGACGCCACCGTCAAGGGCGGCACCTACTACCCGATGACGGTCAAGAAGCACCTCCGCGCCCAGGAAGTCGCCCTGGAGAACCGGCTGCCGTGCATCTACCTGGTGGACTCCGGCGGCGCCTTCCTCCCGATGCAGGACGAGGTCTTCCCGGACCGCGACCACTTCGGGCGGATCTTCTACAACCAGGCGCGCCTCTCCGCCGCCGGGATCCCGCAGATCGCGGCGGTGCTCGGCTCGTGCACCGCGGGCGGCGCGTACGTCCCGGCGATGAGCGACCAGGCGGTGATCGTCCGCAACCAGGGCACCATCTTCCTGGGCGGGCCGCCACTGGTGAAGGCCGCGACCGGCGAGGTCGTCACCGCCGAGGAGCTGGGCGGCGGTGAACTGCACTCCCGCACCTCGGGCGTCACCGACCACCTGGCCGAGGACGACGCCCACGCCCTCTCCATCGTCCGGACCATCGTGTCCGAACTCGGTGCCCGGGCCGCCAAGCCCTGGCCCCTGGCCCCTGCCGAGCCGCCGGCACTGGACCCGACGAGCCTTTACGGCGCGGTGCCGGTCGACCCCCGTACCCCGTACGACGTCCGCGAGGTGATCGCCCGGATCGTGGACGGCAGCCGCTTCGCCGAGTTCAAGGCGGAGTACGGCGCCACCCTGGTCACCGGCTTCGCCCGGATCCACGGTCACCCGGTCGGGATCGTCGCCAACAACGGTGTGCTCTTCGCCGAGTCGGCCCTCAAGGGCGCCCACTTCATCGAGTTGTGCGACCAGCGCGGCATCCCCCTCCTCTTCCTGCAGAACATCACCGGTTTCATGGTCGGGCGGCAGTACGAGGCTGGCGGCATCGCCAAGCACGGCGCCAAGATGGTCACGGCCGTCGCCTGCACCCGGGTGCCGAAGCTGACCGTGGTGATCGGCGGCTCGTACGGCGCGGGCAACTACTCGATGTGCGGCCGGGCTTACTCACCTCGCTTCCTGTGGATGTGGCCCGGGGCGAAGATCTCGGTCATGGGCGGCGAACAGGCGGCCTCGGTGCTGGCCACCGTGCGCCGCGACCAGTTGGAGGCACAGGGCGAGGACTGGCCCGCCGAGGCCGAGGAGGAGTTCAAGCGGCCCGTCCGCGAGCAGTACGAGCGGCAGGGCAACGCCTACTACTCGACGGCCCGGCTCTGGGACGACGGCGTGATCGACCCCATGGACACCCGTACCGTGCTCGGTCTCGCCCTCACCGCCTGCGCCAACGCCCCGCTCGCCGACCCCCGTCCATACGGTGTCTTCCGTATGTGACCTCCCCCGTGACGCGACCTGCCCCGTGCGGCCTGCCGCATCCGGGCGGGCACGAACCAGCAGCCGCGAACCAGCAGCCGCACTGTCAGCCGACGGCCCGGAGACGACCGCTCAATCGTCCGCCGGGCCTACCCCCCGACCCCGGTGCCCGGCCCCATCCCACGGTTCCCCTCGACCCGGAGGAACGCCTCCCATGTTCGACACAGTTCTGGTCGCCAACCGAGGCGAGATCGCGGTACGGGTGATCCGTACCCTCCGGAAGCTCGGTGTCCGATCGGTCGCCGTCTTCAGCGACGCCGACGCCGACGCGCCGCACGTCCGCGAGGCCGATGTCGCCGTCCGGCTCGGGCCGGCCGGGCACAGCGACAGTTCGGCCATCGAGACCTACCTGCGGACCGACCAGATCCTGGCCGCCGCCCGCCGCACCGGCGCCCAGGCCGTCCACCCCGGGTACGGCTTCCTGGCCGAGAACCCGGCCTTCGCCCGAGCCTGCGCCGAGGCCGGTCTGGTCTTCGTCGGCCCGCCGCCCACCGCGGTGGAGCTGATGGGCGACAAGATCAACGCCAAGGAGGCCGTCCGCGCCGCCGGGGTGCCCGTCGTCCCCGGCAGTCAGGGCGACAACCCGACCGACGCCGAACTCACCGCAGCCGCAGCGGAGATCGGCTACCCGGTACTGCTCAAGCCCTCGGCCGGCGGAGGCGGAAAGGGCATGCGCCTGGTCCGCGACCCGGACGACCTGCCCGCCGAACTGGCCGCCGCCCGCCGGGTCGCCCGGACCGCCTTCGGCGACGACACCCTGCTGCTCGAACGCTGGGTGGACCGGCCGAGGCACATCGAGGTGCAGGTCCTGGCCGACACCCACGGCCGGACCGTCCACCTCGGTGAGCGCGAGTGCAGTCTGCAGCGCCGCCACCAGAAACTGATCGAAGAGGCACCCTCCGTTCTGCTGAACCCGGAAACCCGGGCGGCCATGGGAGCGGCCGCCGTCCGGGCCGCCGAGGCCTGCGGCTACACCGGTGCCGGCACCGTGGAATTCATCGTGCCGGGCGTCGACCCCGACGGGCCGGCCCCCGACGGCGTCCTCGACTTCTTCTTCATGGAGATGAACACCCGTCTCCAGGTGGAACACCCCGTCACCGAACTGGCCATCGCCATCGGCGCCGACGCCGGACAGCCCGAGCGACTCGACCTGGTCGAGTGGCAACTCCGCGTCGCCGCGGGCGAATCCCTGACGTTCGGCCAGAACGACATCTCCTTCCTGGGCCACGCGATCGAGGCCCGCATCTGCGCCGAGGACCCAGAGCGCGACTTCCTGCCCACCGGTGGGCGGATCCTGCTGCTGGACGAGCCGCACGGCCCCGGTATCCGCGTCGACTCCGGCATCGGCCCCGGCACCGAGGTCGGCAGCCGGTACGACCCCATGCTGGCCAAGGTCATCGCCTACGGCCCCGACCGACCGACCGCGCTGCGCCGCCTCCGCGCCGCGCTCGCCGAGACCCGGATCCTCGGGGTGACCACCAATACGGGCTACTTGCGACGGCTGCTCGGCCACCCCGATGTCGCAGCCGGAAGGCTCGACACCGGCCTCGTCGAACGGACCGCAGAGCAGCACCCCGAGCTGCTCGCCTCCCCGTACGCCGCCCACCCGGCCGTCGGCGGACCGTCGGAGACGGCACACATCGACAGTTCCGCTGGTGCACCTCCTTCCGCCACGGACGGCGCTTCCGCCACCCCCGTCGGCGCTTCCCCCGTCGAGACGCTCTACTACGCCGCCGCCCTCAGTCGACATCTGGACCTGGTGCCAGCCGTCGCCTCCGACGGCTGGACCGACCCGTTCTCCGTCCCCTCCGGCTGGCGCCTGGGCGGCGCGCCCGCCTGGACCACCCACCGGCTCCGGCTCCCGGGGCACGAGCCCGTCTCCGTTCTTGTCCGCCCCGCCGCCGACCGCAACGTATCGGACACCGCTGACAAGTCCCCGAGCACCATCTCCGACCTCTCTGTCCGCCTCGGCGAGGGCCCGACCAGGCGCGCCCGCGCGACCCGGGCCAGCGGCCGGCTGCACCTCACCGTGGACGGCTTGCAGAGCACCTTCACACACGCCACTGACATCGGCCCCGGCAACACCGCCGGCCCGGTCACCTGGCTGGGCATCGACGGCGACGCCTGGCCGCTCCACCCCCACGACCCGGTCGCCGACCGGACCTCGGCGGCCGCCGCCCACCACGGCGCGCTCACCGCACCGATGCCGGGCACCGTGACGGTGGTCAAGGTCACCGTCGGCGAACAGGTCCGACGCGGCCAGCCGCTGCTGGTCCTGGAGGCCATGAAGATGGAACACGTGATCGCCGCGCCACACGACGGCACGGTCAGCGAGCTGCGCGCCACCGCCGGAACCACGGTCGCCATGGAGGAGTTGCTGGCCGTGGTGGCGCCTTCCGACGAGGACCCCACCGAGGTGACACCATGACCTCCGCCCCGTTTCCGGCCGCGACCGCGGCTGCGACGCCGTCCGCGGCCCGAGAGCCAGACACCGTCGACCTCGGCCTGCCGCAAGCCGTGAAGGACCCTTCGCTGCCCGCCAGGGTGCGCATCCACGAGGTCGGTCCGCGCGACGGGCTGCAGAACGAGAAGTCGCTCGTGCCGGTCGGGGTCAAGGCCGAGTTCATCGAACGACTCGCCGCCGCTGGGCTGCGGACCGTCGAGGCGACCAGCTTCGTCCACCCCAAGTGGGTGCCGCAGCTGGCCGACGCCGAGGAACTGATGCCCAGGCTGACCGGACTCGCGGAGCGCCACCCGGGCCTGCGGCTGCCGGTCCTGGTACCGAACGAGCGCGGCCTCGACCGCGCCCTCGCCCACCACGCCACCGACATCGCGGTCTTCGCCAGCGCCACCGAGGCCTTCGCGCGGCGCAACCTCAACCGGTCGGCCGACGAGGCCCTGGAGATGTTCCGGCCGGTCATCGGCCGGGCCGCCGAGGCGGGCGTCCCGACCCGGGGCTATCTCTCGATGTGCTTCGGCGACCCGTGGGAGGGACCGGTCCCGCAGTCGCAGGTGATCGACTTCGGTCTGCGCCTGCTCGATCTCGGCTGCACCGAGCTCAGCCTCGGCGACACCATCGGCGTGGCCACCCCCGGCCAGGTCACCGAACTGCTCGCCGGCTTCGCGCGGGCCGGGGTGCCCGCCGATCGGATCGCCGTCCACTTCCACGACACGTACGGCCAGGCGCTGGCCAACACCCTGGCCGCGTTGCGCAGCGGGGTCACCGTCGTGGACGCCTCCGCCGGCGGTCTCGGGGGCTGCCCCTACGCCAAGAGCGCGACCGGCAACCTCGCCACCGAGGACCTGGTCTGGATGCTGCACGGGCTCGGCATCGAGACCGGAGTCGATCTGCGCGCCCTGGTCGCGGCCAGCGGCTGGATGGCGCGGCAGCTCGGCCGTCCGAGCCCGTCCCGTGCCGTCCAGGCCCTGTACCACCAGCCGGCCTGACCGTTCCGGTCTTTCCCGGGCCACTGGCCTCTCCCGGACTCCGGATCCCCCGGGGCTCCGCCCATGAACCACCGGCCGCTGCGGCCGCCACACAGTCGGCACCGTCGGCCTTCCGAGCCGCGACCCAGGAGGATCACCATGCTCGACCACCGTCTGGACCACGAGTACGAGGAATTGCGGCGTACTGTCGCCGAGTTCGCACAGGACGTGGTCGCCCCGAAGATCGGGGAGTTCTACGAGCAGGGCGAGTTCCCGTACGAGATCGTCCGGGAGATGGGGCGGATGGGCCTGTTCGGCCTGCCGTTCCCCGAGGAGTACGGGGGCATGGGCGGTGACTACTTCGCGCTCTGCCTCGCGCTGGAGGAACTGGCCCGGGTGGACTCGTCGGTCGCCATCACCCTGGAGGCGGCGGTCTCGCTGGGCGCGATGCCGATCTACCGTTTCGGGACGGAGGAGCAGAAGCGCACCTGGCTGCCCCGGCTGACCTCGGGCGAGATGCTCGGCGCCTTCGGGCTGACCGAGCCCGAGGGCGGCTCGGACGCGGGCGCCACGCGGACCACCGCTCGTTTCGACGAGGCCACTGACGAGTGGGTGATCAACGGTACGAAGTGCTTCATCACCAACTCCGGAACGGAGATCACCGGCCTGGTCACCGTGACCGCACTGACCGAACCGATCGCCCGTTCGAGTGAAGATGGCTCGGATCTCTCGCCACGGCGCGAGATCTCCTCCATCATCGTCCCCACCGGAACCCCGGGGTTCACCGTCTCGAAGAAGTACTCCAAGGTCGGGTGGAACGCCTCCGACACCCGCGAACTGTCCTTCACCGAATGCCGAGTCCCCGCCGCCAACCTGCTGGGCGCGCGTGGCCGCGGCTACGCCCAGTTCCTGCGGATCCTCGACGAGGGCCGTATCGCCATCGCCGCCCTGGCCACCGGCCTGGCCCAGGGCTGCGTCGACCAGTCAGTCCTCTACGCCGGTACCCGCCGGGCCTTCGGCCGACCGATCGGCGCCAACCAGGCCATCCAGTTCAAGCTCGCCGACATGGAGATGCGCGCACACACCTCCCGCCTCGCCTGGCGGGACGCCGCCTCCCGGCTGCTGCACTCCGAACCCTTCAAGAAGGAGGCGGCGATCGCCAAGCTCTACTCCTCCGAAGCCGCCGTCGACAATGCACGGGAGGCCACGCAGATCCACGGCGGGTACGGCTTCATGAACGAGTTCCCGGTCGCACGGTTCTGGCGCGACTGCAAGATCCTTGAGATCGGCGAGGGCACCTCCGAGGTCCAGCGGATGCTGATCGCAAGGGAGTTGGGCGTCACGTCCTGAGGCGCTGCGTCACGCCCCGGGGTGCGGCGCACGTACTGAGGTGAGGAGCCGTGCCACATCCCGAGGCGCTGCGTCACGCCCCAAGGCGCTGCGCTCCAGGACACCAGGCCTGCCCAGCCCCCCAGGCTCGGGACACCAGGCTCGGGGCGCCGCGCCCGAGGGCACCGGGGCCCGAGCCACTGCATCCGGATCCGGAGGCACTGCGCCCCGGGGCATTACCTCCTGCGCCTCCAGGCTCTCCGGTGGCCCGCGATCAGGGCCGCCGGAGAGCAAGGGCCGATCCTTCGTCAGGGAATCACGATCACAGGCCGGTTGGCCCGCCTGGCCAGCCGGCCGGAGACCGAACCGAAGAGTTTGCCGAGCAGGCCGTGGGTGCTGCCGACCACGATCGCGTCCGCGGCGTACTCCCGGCCGACCTCCTCGATCTCGTGGCAGATGTCACCGCCGCGCTCGACCAGGATCCAGGGCACCCCGGCGAGGAAGTCGGCGCAGGCCAGCTCCAGGCCGAGGACCTCCGTCCGGTGGTCGGGCAGGTCCACGAAGACAGGGGGCTCACAGCCGGCCCAGACCGTGGCCGGCAGGCGGTTGGCGACGTGGACGATCACCAGTCCGCACTGCGAGCGGCGCGCCATCCCGACCGCATACGCCAACGCACGCTCGCTGGAGAGCGAGCCGTCGAAACCGACCACGACACCATGCTGGAAGGCCGGGTCGCAGGAGCGGACGGGCTGCTCCTGGGGGATCGGGCCTTCCTCCCCGTCGGCGCCGCCCGCTCCGCGAGGTCCACGCGGCCGGCCGACGGGCGCCCCGGCGCCATCCGTCATGGCGTCTCCCATCTGCTCTCCCCTGTGCTCACCCCTGCGCTGCCGGGGCTTCGGCCAGCCTCTGCGGACGACATCGCTGACGAAGGCCGCTCTGGGCCGCCAGCTGCCCGCTCCGAGCCCTGAGATGGCCTCACGCGCCTCGGCAGGCTCGGCAGGCTCGGCAGGCCCAGCCGACGTGCCGTGCCCAGCAGTCGCGGCATGCCCCGTCTGTGCCCCACGGCCGGCAGAGCCCTCCTGGCTGGCGGATTGTCCGCACGCAACGGAAGCCGCGGACACGCCGGAAGACCCCGGCGCAGCGGACTGACCCGAGGCGGTGCCCCCGCTCGGTTCAGGGGGCCTTGGCCCAGTGGGCGCGGGGATGTTCGGAACCGCGTCCACCGGCCGCGCGGCAAGATCTGCATCAGGAGATCTGGAGGACTCAAAACCGGCCATGGCTCAAGGCTCTTCGAGAAGGGTTGGCCAACAGGAAACGACGTGGTTATCGAGGCAACAGGCCCGCCCATGACACCTATTCGGTCTCCGCAGAGCAGCACCGATTGTGACCTGTTCCTTTCAGAGTACGACGGGTGTGAGGCTCGGCCCAGCAGCAGAGCGTTGAAACGGCGACGATCCCGCTAACGGGCGATGCGTGCACCGGGCATTTCGCGCCCCCGATCGGCAATCTCGCGCCTGCCGAGAAAGAGGTTCCCTGGAGCTTCGCCGAGGAGACGCGTCGACGCAACAGGACCACCACACAACGTGACCCGACTGTCATCCGAGCACCTTCGCTCCGTCGATGGCTCCGGGGGCAGTTGGCCGATCGGGCGCCCATACCACCCCATAGATCCCAGCTGTCCCGTTGGCCCATGACACTCCGATTTCAGCCAATTACGTTCGGTTCGGGACTACCTCTGGCAAGTGCCTGATGCATACCCCGGGGCGCTGGCAGCATGCAGCGCATGCCCCTGCTCCTGTTCGATCTCGACAACACGCTGCTGCCCAGGGATGCCGCGTTCATGGCCTGGGCCCAGGACTTCCTCGACGAACACCAACTGCCCACCGGCGACCTGAGCTGGTTCGCCACCATTGACGGTGGCGGCTACGTGCCGCGCAGCACCGTCCTGGGCGCAGCCAAGCGCCGCTACGGACTCGACCACTCCCTCGACTTCCTCCTCGCGCACTACCGCCGAGGCATCAACTCACACATCCACTGCCCCGCCTCGCACATCGAGGCCCTGAAGTCCGCCAGAGCGGCGGACTGGACGCTCGGCATCGTCAGCAACGGCAACACCCGGCCGCAGTTGGAGAAGATCCGCCGCACCGGGCTCGGCCCGCTGGTGGACGGCTGGGTGATCTCCGAGGAGGCCCGGTGCGTGAAGCCGGACCCGAAGATCTTCGAGATCGCCGCCAAGCGCTGCGGCGTCCCGCCGACCCACGGCTGGACCTCCCGCACCTGGATGGTCGGCGACTACGGACCCGCCGACATCGCGGGTGCCGAAGTAACCGGGCTGCGCAGCGTCTGGCTGCACCACGGCCGCCCCTGGGCCGAGGACGGCTACCGACCCACCCTCAGCGCGGCCGGCCTGCCGGAGGCCGTCGGCCTGGTCCTTAGCGCGAGCAGCGCCCCCTCCCCCAAGCCCCGCCAACGGCCGGTCGGCCGGAGGAAGTTCGCCACGCCAGCCTCAAGTCTCGCACCACGGGCAGCAGTTGCCGGGGGACGGCTCTCGCTCAGCGGCGACGGTTCGTCGGCGCGCCGGTACGCCGCGTTCTCCCGACTGGCCGAACGGGCCGACGGCACGACCGGCTGAGGCGGCACGGTCGGCTGAACCTGGCTGGATCGGGCGGGCCGGCGAGCGGTGCGTCGACTGTGCCGGGCTCCGGTCGGACGGAGCGCGCTGCACCGGTGAGGTGCGATGGCGGTGCGGACCTCGGGCGGGCTGCCCCACCGGCCCACCGGGGCTCGCTCGGGGTGGCACAGCCCCGCCAAAGCCTCCGTGGGCCCCCTGGGGCTTGCGGCCCCCTGGAGCCATACGAACGCGGCAGGGCCGCCAGAACGCCGCGTACCGCGCTCGCACAGTCCGCCGAAGCCCCGCCAACGCGTCATCACCAGCGCGTCACCACCAGCGCGTCATCGCCCACGCGGCCAACCCCGATCGGGGGCACGGCAGTAGGGTGCTACGGCAGTACTTCCGTGTCGGCAATACAGCGGTTCACCGAAACTGGTGGCGGTGCACACACCCCTACCCGGGCGGGTCGCCGGGGCTCGCAAGATCGCAGCGCGGCGGGCCCGTCGACCGCTGTGAAGCGACCACCCGTCACTTTCGTCCATCCGGTTTGTCCATCCGGGCAGTTGGCCCCGGAAGGCCGACCGATCCGGCAGCACAAGCAATCGCAGTCACCCGCAGCAGAGGACTGCCGTACTGCCGGCAGAAGACCGTCCCCCGCGTCCGCTCACACCGATGAGTCCGTGGACGGCGACTGTCCCACCCGGCGTCAGGGATCCGGGAGATCCGGGCGCGTGTGCCACGCCGATCGAGCGTCCCCGGCCTCGCATCGACTCGGTGGACCCGCCTGCAAATCGGCTTCGCGGGTCACCAGTACCGTCGCGAGCGAGTCGCACCATCCAGAGCGCCATGCACCACCATGCACCACCACGCATCGCCGCACCTCGCCACGCACCACCGCACGGCCCGCACACCCCGGACGGCGGCGGCGACCTGAGCCGTACGTCGGCACCGCCACGAGTCAGGAGTCCACCGTGTCGTCGTTGGCCTGTTCGAGCCTGCGCCGAGGCCCTGCGACAAGTCCCACAAGGCGACCCCGACCACCTGTCATGATGACCCGTTCAGGCGCTTGATGGCGGGGAAGTGGGCCGCGCAACGGGCTCGCGGCAGCGCACGTTGAGAGGGCGCACGCCCCCTTCTTGAACCGTCTGTTTTCAGTCAATCTCAGCCCACCCCCTACCCCTTGGGCAAAGCCGCAGTCCAGACCGTTCCGCGCTGCACAGCCCGCCCTGATCCCGAGTGACGGGTCGTGCGACAACAAGCCACCGTTCCTCCTGCCCCCTTCCCAGAGGGGTCGCGGGATGCCACGCTTCGTGATCGAATGCATCACGCCAAATTGCCATGTCGACATAGCGTCGGATGGTGAACTTGTCACAACGGCAACGGTCCACCCAGTAGATTCGATCTTGGCGAACAGTGCGGCACCACGGCACCACCACACCACACCACCGAGGGGGCTGGAGCGCCTTGAGCAGGGTGAGCAGGAGCGACGCGGGTCCTGACGGCGGCCAGTCGCCGACCGGTCGCACGAGCCGGGCCGCCGGAGGGGGCGCACCCGCGCAACCGCCGATGCCGACTCCGGCGACCAGACTGCCTCGGCTGCCGCAGACCGGCCTGCCCGCCGCCGTCCCCCGTTCCGCCAGCGCCGCCCAGTCCGCGAAGCCCTACTACGGCCCGCACGGCCCGCACGCATCCCGCCCGGGCATCGCGACCCCCTCCGCCAACCCGTCTGCGGGACAGGCAGGTTACCCGGTCACCGCCGCTCCCCAGTACTCGGCCACAGGTCCGCTGGCCGACCTGGCGTCGGAGGGCGGCGTGCCGCTGGTTCCGGGATCCGGCGCCGGTCACTTCCCGGTCCAGTTCGCCGGTCATGCCGGCGGCCAGCACGGCCCGACCGCCGGCATCGCGACCGTCACCGGCGCGGCGTCGACGGCATCGACGGTCGCCACGGCTGCCGCGGCGGCCGCCGGTTCGGCAGGCGCCGTGGGTGCAGCCGGTTCCGCTGGCCCATCCTCAACCGTACTGACCTCCGCACCAAGGAAACTGTCGGGTCGTCGGCGGCGCGAGACCGTCGCCGTGCTGATCTTCGGCGGCGCACCCATCTTCGAGAGCTCCATCCCGCTCTCGGTCTTCGGGGTGGACCGCCAGGACGCGGGAGTACCCCGGTACCGGCTGCTGGTCTGCGCCGGCGAGGAGGGCCCGCTCGCCACCACCGGCGGCCTCACCCTCACCGCACCGTACGGCCTGGAGGCGCTCGCCCGGGCCGGCACGATCGTCGTACCGGCCTGGCGCTCCATCTCCCAGCCGCCACCGGTCGAGGCCATCGCCGCCCTGCGCAAGGCGCACCACGAGGGCGCCCGGATCATCGGACTGTGCACGGGTGCGTTCGTCCTGGCCGCCGCGGGCCTACTGGACGGCCGGCCGGCCACCACCCACTGGATGTACGCGCCGACGCTGGCCAAGCGCTACCCCCGGGTCCACGTCGATCCGCGCGAACTCTTCGTCGACGACGGCGATGTGCTCACCTCGGCCGGCACGGCGGCAGGGATCGACCTCTGCCTGCACGTCGTACGGACCGACCACGGCGCGGAGGCGGCCAACGCGCTGGCCCGCCGGCTGGTGGTGCCGAGCCGACGCAGCGGCGGAGGACAGGCCCAGTACATCGACCAGTCATTACCTGAAGAGATCGGCAACGACCCACTCGCCGAGGTCGTGACCTGGGCGCTCGAAAACCTCAATCAGCAGTTCGACGTGGAGGTGCTCGCCGCCCGCGCCTACATGAGCCGCCGGACCTTCGACCGGCGCTTCCGCACCCTGACCGGCAGTGCGCCGCTGCAGTGGCTGATCACTCAGCGGGTGCTGCAGGCGCAGCGGCTGCTGGAGACCTCCGAGCTGTCCGTGGACGATGTCGCACGCCGCTGCGGCTTCCGCTCACCGGTCGCGCTCCGGGGCCACTTCCGGCGCCAGCTGGGGGTCTCGCCCGCCGCGTACCGGACCAGCTACCGCGCCCGGCGGCCCGCTTCGGGCGGCGCCACCGTGCCGCCGCAGGGGCACCCGGCCCAGGGCCACGGTCATCACGCGCCGGGGCATCCGGCGGCGAGCGGCTACCCGGCCGAGCGGCTGTCGGGTCTGACCGGTGCCACCGGTCCGCTCGGTGCGGCCTCCGCCCCGGCGGGCATGCCCGCCGGGGCTCTTGGGGCCACCGGACCGGCCGGGGGTGCTCCGGGCGCCGGGTTCGGCGCTCAGGCCGGTGCCTCCGGGGTGACCGGGACGGCGGTCACCGGAAGCCAGGCGGGCGTGGGTCCGACGGGCGGGACCGCGCCGGCCGGCGCTGCGGCGGGTGCGCCACCCGCGTACCACGCGCCGAGCGCGCCGGGGGTCGGGGGCTCGCCGACCGCAGGCGCACTCGGTCGGGGACGGTTCCGTCCGGGCGTTCCGCCGCAGCCGGGCACGGGCTTCGGCAGGATGTCCAGGCCCGGCGACCGCCCCACGGAGCGGCAGGAACGGCCGGAGCGACCGGCACGGCAGGCGGACCAGCTGACGGACCGCCTGGCCGATCGGTCGCCGGAACGAGCCGTCGAGCACGCGGCCGCGGCGGACGAGGCCCATGACAGGCCCTCCGCTCGGGGCCTCGGCCAGCGGCACCGCAGCGACGGCAGCGCTCTTCCGCACGCCCATGCGTCCGGGGTTCCGGCGTCCGGCAGGCCCGGCGCCGGGGACCATCCGGGTAGCGGCTTCGCGGACGGCGATTCCGACGGCGCCCGTACGGGCGGCCCCGGAGTCGAACACCACAAGGTCGACGACGCGGTCCACGAGGCCGACCGGGCGGAGGACCCCGCCGACGGGAGCGCCGACACCGGCGGCACGGCACGCCCTCCCGAGGCTGACCGTCAACTGTCCGGCTCGCGCGACCGCGCCGTAGGGTGAGTGCGTGAATGACCGTTTGGTATGGATCGACTGTGAAATGACGGGGCTCGACCTCGGCCGGGACGCGCTGGTCGAGGTCGCCGCCCTGGTGACCGACTCCGAGCTGAACATCCTCGGTGAGGGTGTGGACGTCATCATCCGCCCGCCCGCCGAGGCGCTGGCCGGCATGCCCGAGATCGTGCGCACCATGCACACCTCGTCCGGGCTGCTGGACGAGCTGGAGCACGGCATGACGCTGGCCGAGGCCGAGGAGCGCGTCCTCGCCTACATCCGGCAGTACGTACCGGAGGCCGGCAAGACCCCGCTCTGCGGCAACTCGGTCGCCACCGACCGGGGCTTCCTGGCCCGCGACATGCCCACGCTCGAAGGCCACCTGCACTACCGGATCGTGGACGTCTCCTCGATCAAGGAGCTGGCCCGCCGCTGGTACCCGCGCGCCTACTACAACAGCCCGCAGAAGGGCGGCAGCCACCGGGCGCTCGCGGACATCCGCGAGAGCATCGCCGAACTCCGCTACTACCGCGAGGCCGTGTTCGTCGAGCAGCCCGGACCGGACACCGACGCCGCCCGCGCGATCGCCGCGAAGCACCAGCTGCCGACCGGCTGACCCGGGCCGGACGCCCGCCGTCGCGACCCGAGCGACGACCCGAGCGACGACCCTGGCACGAGCACCCCTTCTGATCCTGTAGAGTTCTCTGTGTCGGAGCGGGAACGCGAAAGCGGGAGAGCGCCGGACAGATGGTGGGCGTAGCTCAGTTGGTAGAGCACCTGGTTGTGGTCCAGGTGGTCGCGGGTTCGAGTCCCGTCGCTCACCCCAAAAGCCTTGAGGGGCAGATCTCTTGGAGATCTGCCCCTCAAGGCTTTTCTGCGTTGCGGGTTTTCGCGCCCCGATCGGCCCGGGCCGCGCCGGCCCGACCCAACCCCGACCAGGGCGGGGCCGGGTCGAAAAGATCTCCAGTTCCCCTCCCCGAAAAAGCTACCCACTAGTAACATCATCGCCATGACCACACCTTCGATCGGCCAGCTGCTCGACTCCACCGTGCCGATGGCCCACACCCTCAAGCTCGAGTACCTGGAGACCAGCCCCGAGCGGGCCGTGCTCCGGCTGCCGGACCAGCCGGAGTTCCACAACCACGTCGGCGGCCCGCACGCCGGTGCGATGTTCACGCTGGCCGAGTCGGCGAGCGGCTGCATCGTCCTCGCGGCCTT
Source organism: Kitasatospora sp. NPDC032150 (assembly GCF_055579945.1). Taxonomy (NCBI): domain Bacteria; kingdom Bacillati; phylum Actinomycetota; class Actinomycetes; order Kitasatosporales; family Streptomycetaceae; genus Kitasatospora; species Kitasatospora sp. NPDC032150. The sequence goes on from NZ_JBVIMH010000031.1 coordinate 25,875, forward strand.
CAGCGACCAGCTGTCGCGCGCCGTGCCGCTGGTCGTGAACGCCGAGGTCTCGTACAAGAAGCTGGCGATGGGCCCGGTCACCGCCACCGCGACGCTCGGCCGGCCGGCCGCCGACGTCGTCGCCGAGCTGGACAAGGGCGAGCGCCCGGAGCTTCCGGTCACCGTCGAGCTCACCCGCGCCGACGGCGCCGTCACCGGCGTGATGACCATCACCTGGACCCTGCGCCCCAACTCCTGAGTTCCAACTCCGGAGCTCCGGGCGCTTACTGGACTCCCGGCGGGGAGCCGCCGGGTGGGGGAGCAACGGCCTCGCGCGCGAGTGCTCGTGCGGGAGACCCCCGCCCGGCGGGCCGGGCCGCCAGGACGCGCACCGGCGTGCCTCGGCATCGGGCCCTGCCCGCGACGCCCGCCACGCCCCCGAAGCCTGGCCCTGCCCGCGTCGCCGGACCCTCTCGGAAAACCGGACCCGCTCGGAAAACCGGACCCGCTCGGAAGCCGGACCTTTCCGAGGCATCGGAACGAGAAGTACGCCGCCCGCCCGAAGCCGCGTCAGATCGTCCGAAACCCGCCTTCGCGTTCGTCGCCGCCGCCTGGTGCCGAGGGCTCGGGCCGCCGGCAGGCCGAGACGCCGACCATCGCGATGACGGAAAGTCACCGACGCGCGTGACCTGACGCCCCGGGTGCTCGTTCTCGCTTCACGTGCGAGCCAATCACGCGATCCCGGTGCAGCCGCAAGCCGTCTCCGTCCGTTCCGACGGCCCGGGCCGCAACCAGCGGCGGGCGGGTGGACGGCTGCCCCGCTCTCACGCCCTCGCGGCAGGCGGCGTGCTGCTGGCCCAGGTGTGGGGTCTGGGGCTGGGTGCCACCGGTGCGTACGCCGCGACGGCCGAACCCGACAGCGCGTTGGTCGGCAGGGCCGACGTCCCCGCCCTGCTGGACGGGCTGACCGGCACCACCGCACCGGTCCTGCGGCATCCGGCCGCACCGGTCGAGCAGGTGCTCCAAGACCGGATCAGGGCCGGCGGGCTGCCGCTCCCCGGCCAGGCGGCCGGCGTGCCCGACGCCTTCGCGATCGCCGCCGTACTGCTGCCCGCCGCTCCGCCGCAGCCGCGCGGGGACGCCCTGCGCCCCTCGCGGTCGAAACCGGTGGAGGGCGCGGACCGATCCCCCTCCACCGCGGGCGTACCGGCCCGGCGGGGCACCGACATCGCCACCGACCCGGCCGCCGTACCACCGCCGCTACCGCCCGGCGTCGCCGCTACCGGCGGTGGCGTCGCCGTCCCGGGGGCGGCCACGACCGGGCGCCGGACGGACATGGTGCCGGTGCGGTTCCAGGATCCGGCGCAGCCGGTCGCCGATGATCCTCTCAGCCTGACCGCGGCCACTCCCGTCGAGCCGGACGACGACCTCACCGCCGTACTCGTCCCGATCGCGGGCGGCATGTTGCTCACCGGGGCCGCGATGTACAAGCACCGGGGGCTGCCGCGCGGACACTGAGCGCGCAAACCGGGCCGGGGCTCAACAGCGCGTGCCGGGCCGGGACCGGCGCGCCGGGGCTCAGTGGAAGACTCCGGGTGGCGGGGCCGGCGACGGGGCTGCCGTGGCATCGGTGGCCGGTACCGCACCGGCGGTGAAGTCGGCCAGCGAGCGACCGTGCTCCACCCGGCCGAAGTAGGAGTCCGAGGCCACCCGGCGGCTCAACTCGTCCAGCGGGAGCGGCTTCTGGGCCGCCACCAGGATCAGGTTCCCGAACCGCTTGCCCCGCAACACCGCCGGGTCGGCCACCAGGCAGACCTCGGGGAAGACCGCACGCAGCGTGGCCACCTGGGACCTGGCGAAGAGCAGCGCCGAACCGTCCGTGATGTTCACGGCGTACCGCCCGCCGGGCGCCAGGGCCCGCGCGGCCAGGGTGGCGAACTCCACCGTCGCGCAGTGCGCCGGAACCCTGGCCCCGGCGAAGACGTCGGCGATGACCAGGTCCACCGCCCCTTCCGGGGTGCGCTCAAGCACCGCTCGGGCGTCCGCGCCGCGGACCTTGACCTGCCAGCCGCGCTCCAACGGGAGCTCCGCCCGGACGAGTTCGGTCAGCGCGGTGTCGATCTCGGCGACCTGCTGGCGCGAGCGGGGGCGGGTGGCCGCGACGTAACGGGCCAGGGTGAGGGCACCGCCACCGAGGTGCAGTACGGTGACGGGCTTTCCGGGAGCAGCGGCCAGGTCGATCACATGGCCGAGCCGGCGCTGGTACTCGAAGCCCAGATAGGTGGGGTCGGCGAGGTCCACCAGGGACTGCGGCGCACCGTCGACCAGCAGGCTCCAGGCGTGCGGGCGGTCCCGGTCGGGGACGAGTTCGGCCAGTCCGGAGCCCACCTGGCGGGCCAGCGGGCCCTGAGAACGGGTACGGGCCGCGCCGGACGGTCCGCCCGGGGCGGCTGGGTTCGGCTCGGTCTCGGTACGAGCCCTGCCGGCCCTGCTACTGCGTCCCATGGCCTCATTATCGCCAAGGTGACGGACAGCGCCCCAGCTCAGCGGCGGTCGGGCAGGGCGGAACGAGAGGGGACGGGGAGGTCCGGGGGGACGGGCGCCGCGCGACCGGCTGCGGACGCGAACTCCACGGTAGGCCGTTCGGCCGGGCCCAGCGGGACGGTGCACCGTGTACCGCGTGGCGGAGCGGAGACGGCAGCGCGGGTGTGCGACTACGCGGCGTGCGGCGTGGGCGGCAGCGCGGGTGTGCGGTCACGCGTTGACACGGCTGTGCAGCTCGGGCGACTGCGCGGCACGGCCTCAGAAAGGCCCGAACCCGCCTGCAGTCAGCGTGCAGGCGGCTTCGCAGAGTGCCGAGCGCAGCACCCAGGCGTCTGTGGGCCGGGCCGCGGAGTCCGGGCCGGACGGTGGCATCACCCAGCGCGGATCGGTCGGTGGGTAGAGGACGGCACCGGGTGTACAGCTGCTGCCCGGCAGGTGCCAGAGGTCGGCGGTACCGGCCGGGACCAGGAACGCGATCGCGGAGCCGCCCGCGGTCTGGAGCACCGCCCCGCAGGCGCGGCGGAGCCGGAGGATGTCGACCGTCTCAAGGCCGTGCCGGACCGCGACGGTGACCGTGTCGTAGCCGGCCGGGGGCGGGGCGGTCGCGCCGCCGCCCCCGGTACAGGCCGAGAGTTCACCCTCGACGCCTCTGGCCGCTCCGGCCCCTCGGACGCCCTCGGCGCCGCGCGGGCCGTCCGGGCGCAGCGCGGGCGCCAGCCCCTGGGCGGCCCCGCCGGCGACCGTCCGTCGGTACTGCGGTACTCCGATGACCATGGCGGCCCTCCTGTCACCTCGTCAGGTCGGAAGCCCGGTCACTCGGGCAGGTGGGGGTGCGGATCGGGGCTTCCACGTATCAGGACAACGCGAAGAGTGCTCCCGAAGCCACGGGGCCGCCTACAGCAAGCCATGGCATTTCATGGCAGATCTCGGCAATGACGTCCGAAATGTGGGGAATTGAGGGCACATCATCCGGCAACTCACCGTATTCGCCCGATGACTCCGGGTACTGTCATGGGCGTCCCGTCCGACCCACGACCACATGCCATCACAGCGGCCGTCCGCGACACCAACCGCCCCCACGGGCCCCAACCCCGCTGACCCACCCCGCCCCGGCCGGCCCCGATCGCCACCACCGATCACGACCTGCCGACCGCGGCCGCACCCGGCCGCCGTTCACTCCGCACCAGCCGCCCCACCGACCTCCCGAACCGCCATAACGACAACCCCCAGAGACAAGCCCCCAGAGACAAGCCCGCGGCGACAACCCACGGGGACAGCCCACAGCGATCGCGACCTTCACAGCACGAGCTCGGAGCGCAGACCATGGCAGCCAAGCGACCCGGCGGAACGCAGTCCACGCCGACCGCCGCCGTCACCCCCCACGTCGCCGTCCCCAAAGCCGCCGCCCCCAATGCTGTGATGCGGGAGTTGCGGGGCGACCGCTCCCCCGGCGAGTTCGCCACCGCGATCCGGCGGGCCGCCCGCGAGATCGGCGAGCACGTGTCCTGCGACGCCCGCTACGTAGGGCGGGTCGAGTCCGGTGAGATCCGCTGCCCCAACTACGCGTACGAGCGGGTGTTCCGGCACATGTGGCCGGACCGCTCACTGCAGGATCTCGGCTTCGCCCCGCGGGCGGCGGTCCGCCGCCGCAGCGTGCGAGGCGCTGCAGCCGGGCCGCCCGCCCCGGGGCCCGACGGCCGGGCCCCGCTCACCGATTCGCACCATCCCCACGAGGAGAACGACGACGTGCGTCGCCGTACGTTCCTGAGCGGCGGCTCGACCGCCCTGGCGGCAGCACTCGGCCTTGACCGGCCGGCCCACGCCGCAGCCCCCACATCCGCCGTCTCCACGGAAGCACTGCCGGTACCGGGCGAGTTCGCCGCGGCCCAGGTCGGAACGGCCCGACAGGTGAGCCAACTCCCGCCCCGGCGCCGGGTCGGCGCCGCTGAGGTGCTCGGAGTCGAGCAGGCCGTCCGGGACATCAGACTGCTGGACGACGCGCACGGTGCGGACACCCTCTTCGAGCTCGCCGGTCAGTCGCTGCGCAGCGCGTACGCCCTGCTCAACGACGGCGAGTACAGCAGCGCCATCGAGCGCCGACTGCAGTCCGGGGCCGGGGAGTTGGCCATCTCGGTCGGCTGGCTGGCCCACGACTCCAACCGGCTGACCGACGCCCGCTCGTTCTACTCGGAAGCGCTCGCCACCGCCCGGATGGCCGACGACACCGCACTGGAGGCGCACGTGTTCTGCAACAGCGCCTTCCTCGCCAGGGACGCCGGCCGCCCGCGCGAGGCACTGCGCGCCGCGCAGGCCGGCCAGGCCGCGGCGCGCAAGCTGGACTCGGACCGACTGCTCTCGCTGCTCGCCATGCGCGAGGCGGGGGGCTGGGCACTGCTCAAGGACCGGGCGGCCTGTGAACGGGCGCTCGCCCGCGCGCACACGCTGTTCGACCGGGGAGAGTCGGAGGCCGACCCGGAGTGGATGTCGTTCTTCGGCGAGGCTGAGATCGCCGGCCTGGAGGCGCAGTGCTGGTCCGCCCTGGGCGAGTGGGACCGGGCCAGTGAACGGGCCGGGCGGGCCATAGCGCTCCAGGACCCGCACTTCGTCCGCAACCGGGTGCTCTACACCGCCGAACTCGCCCACGACCGGCTGGGCCAGGGGGATCTGGCGGGGGCGGCGAGCCATGGTTCGGCGGCGGTGGCGCTGCTCGGCGAGGTCCGCTCGGCGCGGATCCGGAACATGCTCGCCGACTCCGCCGAGAACCTGCGGCCGCACCGGTCGGTGGCGGAGGTCGCCGACTTCCTGACGGCGTACCACCATGCCGTGGCCGCCTGACGGCCACCAGGTCCGGCCCCGAGGCCGCGCGACCGGCCGCGCACTACCGTGACGGGCTGATCGCACGGCCCACACGCACCGGGACGCTGCGCCCCGCTGGCGGCGTGCCGGAGTCTCCCTGGAGCACGCTGCCCGCACAGCCCTTCCGCCTCGGGGCACCGCCGCGCCCCTGGGGCCGCTGGCCCCTCCGGCCGGTACGCCGCTGTGGACGACGGGGGCTCCGCCACACCTCCGGGGCACTGTTCCGCCCGACCGCTCGGCTCAGTGGGCGTCGAGGTGGCTGAGGTCGTTCCAGACCTCCACCGCGGGCAGGCCGTACTCCCAGGAGAGGACCGACAGCGCCGCCGTCCCCAGCTTGAAGCGCTGGGCGTACTCGGGCGCCAGGCCGAGCCAGCGGGCCGTCATGATGCGCAGCAGGTGGCCGTGGGCGAAGAGCAGCACATCGCGGTCCGCGCAGTGCATGGTGGTGGTGTCGGGGTGCGGGGTGCCGTGCTCTTCGTTGAGTCCGGCGAGGAAGGCGTCGACCCGGTTGGCCACGTCGGAGAGCTTCTCGCCGCCGGGGACGCCGTCCCGCCAGATCAGCCAGCCGGGGTGGTCGGTGGCCCTGATGTCCTGCCCGGTACGGCCCTCGTACTGGCCGTAGTCCCACTCCATCAGCTCGGGGCGGTCCACCGCACGGTCGCCGAAGCCGGCCAGTTCACAGGTCTCCCGGGCCCTGGAGAGCGGGCTGGTGTAGACGACGGCGTCCGGCAGACCGTTCCACGGCGCCTTCGCCAACCGGGCCCCGAGGGCGCGCGCCATCGCGCGGCCCTCCTCGGTGAGCGGGATGTCGGTACGGCCGGTGTGCCGGCCGGTGGCCGACCACTCGGTCTCACCGTGCCGGACGAGCACGATTCGAGCGGGCATGGGGAACTCCTCGCAGCTGGGGTGGCGGTTAGCCAGGGTGGGCGCGGCCGGGCTCGCCATCGAGTCGCCGGGGACCATGATCCCCCACCTCCGGGCCGGCGTCCGGCACCGGCCCGCGACCGCCCGCCCCACCCTGTCGGTTCGCCTACGTCCCACCTGCTCCGCGAGAGTGCCCGCGCCGTCCGGCAGGTGCGCCGCGCCGCTACGGACGATGCCGTGACAGCAGCCGCCCGACCCGCGCCCCCGTGACGAACCCCATGCGGACGATCCGGAGTCCCCTGCCGGACGACCGCGCACCGCCCGCCCGAACTCGGCCGTCCAGACGCAGCCGCCGCGCCGGCCCGCCCCGCAGTGCCGGTACCGCGTGGAATGCAGTGGAAAGCAGCGGCCGCAGCGGATTTGTCAGACCCGGATGCGACACTGGGCCGCACCATGAACGTCTCGACCATCGGGCAGGCAGAGCCGCTGGCACAGCGGCTCTCCGAGCTGCGCGGCCGGGCGCCGCAGCGCAGCCTCGACGCCCGTGCCCTCGCCGCGCTCGCCGCCAACCCGGGCTGCCGCCGCCGCGCCGTACTCGACGCCGCCGGGGTGGACAAGGCAGCCGTCGCCGGACACCTCGGCCATCCGGCGCCCTTCGGTCAGTCGCCGTTCGCGATAGCGCGCGGCAATGTCTTCGAGTCCCGGCTCAAGGAGAACGGCTACGCCGCGCTGCTCGAACCGCTGCGCCGGCGGCTCGGCCTGCCGCCGGACGCGACCGCGCTCGCGGTGCCCGACCTGCTGCCGCGTTCCGCCCCGGCGGTCCGGGCCGAGCGCACCCGCGAGGCGCTGGCCGAGGCCGCGGCCGCACCGGGGGCCTGGACCTTGCTCGACCACCCGATGCTGCGGCTGACCGTGGCCGGCGGCCCGGCGTACCTGGAGCCGGACGCGGTGGTGGTGCACGACGGCCGCTGCACCGTCGTGGAGATCAAGTCGTTCCCGGTCCTGGACGGCTCCGCCGACCCGGCGAAGGTCGGGGCCGCGGCCCGGCAGGCGGCGGTGTACGTGCTGGCGCTCCAGGAGGCCGCGGCCGCGGCGGCCGGGCAGCCGGTGGACGACTCGCCGTACGCGGAGCAGAAACTGCCCGGCAGCCCGGAGTCGAGCGTGCTGCTGGTCTGTCCGAAGGACTTCGGCAACCGTCCGACGGCCGTCGCCGTGGACATCCGGCGCGAGCTGGCCACCACCCGCCGTCAGCTCGGCCGGCTCACCCGGGTCGAGGAGCTGCTGGCCGCGCTGCCGTCCGGAACCACCTTCGACCTGGCCCCGGACGAGGCCGGCTGCCCCACTCGCCCCGCCGGTGAACTGGCCGCCGCCCTGGAGGCGTTGACCGCCGCGTACAGCCCGGACTGCCTCTCCAGCTGCGAACTCGGCTTCCACTGCCGCGCGCAGGCCCGCTGCGCCGACTCGGTCGAGCAACTCGGCCGCACCGTCCGGGGCGAACTCGGCAGCCTGCGCACCGTCACCGAGGCACTGGCCGCCGCGGTGGGCCTGGGTGCCGGCGAGCCCGCCGACGCCGACGGTGCCGAGCAGGCCGAGGCCGCCGCCCGGCTCGCGCACGCCGCCGCGCTGCGCGCCGAGGCCCTGGGCAGGAGCGCCGGATGACTCCGCACCCCGCCGCGCTCGAGGCCCCGCAGCGGGCCGGGGCTGTCAGGAGGTCCACCCGATGAGCCTGTTGAGCACCCTGGCCCGGTTGGAGGCCGTCCGCAGCGGCCGGGCCGAACCGCTCGCGACGGTGCGGCACCGGCATCTCTCGCAGCGCCCCATGGTGCTGGTCCCGTTCGCCGCCGCCGGTGAGTCGGGGGCGCCGCTGGCCATGCTGCTGGGCACGGACCGGGACGCACCGCGCCTGCACATCGTGCCGCAGCCGCTGAACCGCACCCAGCGGTTCGACTTCCTCGCCCGGGTCGCCGCCGACCTGCTCCCCTACCTGGAGTCCTTCGGTACCGAGGTCGAGCAGATCGAGGGTTCCGAGAAGGACCCGGAGACCGGCGAGAAGTCCCAGGTCCTCCGGGAACTCTGCACCGACGCACCCCAGTTGATCGTCCCCAACGGCGCGTCCGTCCAGCACCTGTCCCTGCTCGGCCGGTCCACCAGGTTCCGCCGCACCGCCGAGGACGCCGACCCGGGGCCGTACCCGGCGCCGACCCAGGTCCCGCTGCTGGGGCGCTGGTTGACGCACCTCACCGAGCGGGCCCAGGTGCCGGGATCCGGCCTGCTGCTGTCGATGACGGCACTGCTGGCCCGCCACTGGGCGACCGGCCAGAGCCACCTGGAGGACCAGCACCTCGCCGCCCAGCTGGCCTGGCACTTCCCGCGCCCCGGCCTGACCGGCGCCGAGACGGCCCTGCTCACGGAGACCGAGCGGGACGTCCACGGGCGGCTCACCCACCCACCGGCCGGTCCGGTCACCGATCCGCGCTTCGACGAGCTGCTGCTCGCCCCCGCCATCAGCCGCCACGACTCCGCCCTCGCCACCCTGGCCCATCTGCAGCAGACACCGGGCCGACCGGAGCAGGTCGAGCAGGCCCGACTCCACGTCAAGCAGGCGTCGGCGCAGCTGCGCTCGGTCCTCGAACAGGAGCTTCTGCCCACCTGGCGGGACGTCTGGCGCGGCCTCGACCTGCTGTACGCGCTGCCGCCGGCCGCCCATCTCGGGGAGCGTTGGGAGTCCGACCGCTGGTCCTACACCGGCCACCGGGACCGGCTCGCCGCCGGGGAGCCGCCGCAGCCCCGGCAGGACGACGCGGTGACCGCCGCCCGCAAACTCGCCCAGCGCGAGCGCGAGCAAGCCAGGCTGGCGGTCCAGGAGGCGCTGGACGACCCGCTGGCGATGGCCGAACATCGCTTGGCGGGCGAGGCGTTCGCGGGCACCGTGGTCGGGGTGGCCATGGACTACGACACCTCCGGCCGCTCACCCAAGCCCCGCCCGCTGGTCACCGTCCGCACCGGCGACCGTCCGCACGCCGATCCGGGCCGCGAGGTGCACCGGGCAGGAGGGTCCCCCCGGCCGGAGGCTGGGGGAGGCCCGGTCGCGCAGAAGGCCGTGATCGTCGAGTCCGACCCGGCCGGCGGTACCGTCACGGTCCGGGTACTGTCCGGGATGGGCCGGAAGAAGGAGCCCGAGCCCGGCAGCCTGCCCGAGCCCGGCGAGCAGATCGTCTTCACCCTGTTCGAGCTGACGTCGCGCCAGTCCGCGCCGCTGCCCGAGCCGGACGACACCCCCTGGACACACGGTGGACCGCCGGGCGCCGCCGATCATTCGCTCACCGCTGCCGAAGAGTGGGAATGACCGACACCATGACCCTCGACCCGGACTCCACACCCGGCCCCGGCCCCGGCCCCGACAAACCATCGGCCCTCTCCCCCGGTGCCGCGGCGGACGCCGCCGTGGCCAGGATCCTGGCCGCCACCGTCCGCCCGGCCCCCGGTGCGCCGCGCGGTGTGGTGGTGGACTCGCCGCCCGGCGCCGGGAAGTCGACGCTGGTGGTGAAGGCTGCGAAGGAGCTGGTCGGCGCGGGTGAGCGGCTGATCATCGTGGCCCAGACCAACAGCCAGGTGGACGATCTGGTCGACCGGCTGGCCGCGAAGGGCCCCGAGCTGAGCATCGGCCGGCTGCACGCGAGTGACTCCCGCCCGTCGCCCGAGGCGCTGCGCCACGGCAACGTCACGCCGTCCGACAAGGTGGGCACCCTGTTGGAGCACGACGTGGTGATCTCCACGGCCGCCAAGTGGCAGTGGGTGAAGACCGAGGCGCCGTGGCGGCACGCGATCGTGGACGAGGCGTACCAGATGCGCTCGGACGCGCTGCTCGCGGTGGCCCGGCTGTTCGAGCGGGCGCTGTTCGTCGGCGACCCGGGTCAGCTGGACCCGTTCACGGTGGTCGGCACGGACCAGTGGGCCGGGCTCTCGTACGACCCGTCCGGCAGCGCGGTGGTCACGCTGCTGGCGCACAACCCGGAGATCGAGCCGCACCGCCTGCCGGTCTCCTGGCGGCTGCCCGCCTCGGCGGCGCCGCTGATCTCCTCGGCGTTCTATCCCTGCGCGCCGTTCCGCTCGGGCACCGGGTTCGGCGAGCGGCGGCTGGCGGCGGCGGTGGCGGCGGACGGTTCGGCGTTCGACGCGGCGATCGACGAGGCCGCCGAGAGCGGCTGGGCCCTGCTGGAGCTGCCCGCCCGGCACACCGTCCGAACGGATCCGCAGGCCGTCGCCGCCGTGGCGGCGACGGTCCGGCGGCTGCTGGAGCGCGGTCTCACCGCCCATTCCGAGCAGGGCTCCACACCGCTGACCCCCGGCCGGATCGCGGTCGGCACCGCCCACCGGGACCAGGCCTCGGCCGTCCGCACGGCGCTGGCCGGGCTCGGCGTACCGGTGGATCCGGCCGCCGGTCCGGCCGTCACGGTGGACACCGCCAACCGGCTGCAGGGCCGGGAGTACGACGTCACCGTGGTGCTCCACCCGCTCTCCGGCCGCCCCGACGCGACGGCCTTCCACCTGGAGACCGGCCGGCTGTGCGTGCTGGCCTCCCGGCACCGGCACGCCTGCATCGTGGTCGCCCGCGCGGGCATCGCCGAGGTCCTGGACGAGCACCCCGCTACCGAGCCGGTCCAGCTCGGTGTCACGGTCAAGTTCCCGGACGGCTGGGAGGCCAACTACCGGATGCTGCAGCACCTGGAGGAGCACCGGGTCCGGCTGTGACCCGGGGCCCCGGTGGGGCGCTACGCGTCCGGGGTGTCGGCCGGGGCGGTCGAATTCGCCACCCCGGCGTGCGGGCCGGGAATAGCGCTCTGCTCTCACACCGTTCCGCTACCGGCCGCCGCCGAGCGACAATGGACGGCGGCCGATACCGGTGGCCCATACCGGCCGCCCATGCCACGAGGCAGCGAACCGACCCGCACCCCGGAGGTGTCCCCCCATGCCCGATCGCCACTCGCCGGTCTCCGGCCAGAGCGGCCAGCACGTCCCGAGCGGCCCCACCGAACCGGCCGTACCGGGTCAGGGCACCCCCGTCCGCCGACTGCGCCCGGCCCACCTGCTCTTCGAGCCGCAGGCGAGCGAGCCCGAACCGGAGCGCTTCTTCGACCTGGAGGCCATCGAGGACCCGTCCGAACTGCTGCGCCGCGCCACCGAGTTGACCCTGGCCTTCAGGGCCGCGGCCGAACGCGCCACCGACTTCCAGGCGATCGCGGCGGCACAGCTCGCCGACACCAGGCGGTTCGACGCGCTCTCGCCCGCCGAGATCGCCGACCAGGCCGATTGGACGCCCGACTACGCGGCGCGGATGGTCGAGTACGGACAGACGCTGCTGAAGCAGCAGGCCGTGGGCGAGCACTGAGCCACCCAGCCGTACCCACGGCTACGCCGACGGCATCCTCCGGCACCCCTTGAGCCCCACCCGCCCATCGCGGCAGGCCCCGCCCCAACCGGTGTAGCCAGTGGCATATGCGGTCGGGAAGGGTACGCCTGCCGGGTCGACGCTGTCCGGCGAATGGGGCTTTTCTTCCGCACGGGGCGGTTCGGGGGTCAGGCTGCTGCACGTGGACATCTGGACCTATCAATCCGTGGAGTACGTCACCGTCGCCGGCGAGGCGTGGCTGGCCTCGGCGAGCGAGTACCCGCGCAGCATGCGGGCACTGTGGCAGTCCCGGCCGTGGGCGCCGTCGGTACTGCCGTGCGGACGGGTCTTCGACGTGATCAGCATGCCCTCGCTGTTCGGCCGCCGGGTCCTGGACGAGCTGTGGGCGTCCGGCCCGGGTTGCGGCCCGGTGGCGCTGTTCCGCGGGCGGACCCTGCTCTTCGTACAGCCGGGCGCGGCTCCCCGGCTGCGGACGCTGCTGGCCTGGGAGGAGTGGGCCCGCGAGGTGCCGCCGCTGCTCTGCCACGGGGCCGGCGACGCGGTGACCGTCCCGCCGGTCCAGCGGATGGTGGACGCGCCCGACTCCCCCGGCCAGGGCGCGGGCCGCTGGATCGTGGCGCCGGACACCCGCGAGCCGTGGCTGCCCGGCGCCGCCACGGTGCTCTGGGCCTGCGTCCGCGCCTCCAGGGGGCAGGCCGACGGCCCGGCCGCCTGCGACGGGCCGCTCCCGGCACCCGCGGGCCTGGACGGCGAGCCCGACCCCCTGCCCTCGGCCTGAACCCGGTCCGGCCGGTATTCGATTTTGGTTCCACCCGGGGCCACTGCTAGAGTTTTCTCTGTCAGCAGGCGCCGCTAGCTCAGTTGGTTAGAGCAGCTGACTCTTAATCAGCGGGTCCGGGGTTCGAGTCCCTGGCGGCGCACAGACAGCCGGAAGGCCCCTCGCAATAGCGAGGGGCCTTCCGGCGTTTTCGGTCACCGGCAGCCCCGCGGTGGGCCGCCGCGAACCGGCGACCCACTCGGGAGGACGGTCAGCGCCCGCGCAGCGAACGGTAGTTGGCCACCAGAGCCGCGGTGGAGCTGTCCAGCTGCTCCGCTCCCTCACCGGTCAGCAGCACCGGCTCGATCCGCTTGGCGAGCACCTTGCCGAGCTCGACGCCCCACTGGTCGAAGGAGTCGATGTTCCAGACGGCACCCTGGACGAAGACCTTGTGCTCGTACAGCGCGATCAGCTGGCCGAGCACCGACGGGGTGAGCTCGGCGGCCAGGATGGTGGTGGTCGGGTGGTTGCCCTTGAAGGTCTTGTGCGGGACCAGCTCGGCCGGGACCCCCTCGGCGGCGACCTCCTCGGGAGTCTTGCCGAAGGCGAGCGCCTGGGTCTGGGCGAAGAAGTTGGCCATCAGCAGGTCGTGCTGGGCGACCAGGCCGGGCCGCAGGTCGGCGACCGGCTTGGCGAAGCCGATGAAGTCGGCCGGGATGAACTTCGTGCCCTGGTGCAGCAGCTGGTAGTAGGCGTGCTGGCCGTTGGTGCCGGGGGTGCCCCAGACCACCGGGCCGGTCTGCCAGGAGACCGGGTTGCCCTGGCGGTCCACCGACTTGCCGTTGGACTCCATGTCCAGCTGCTGGAGGTAGGCGGTGAACTTGGACAGGTAGTGCGAGTAGGGCAGCACCGCGTGCGACTGGGCGTCGAAGAACTCGCCGTACCAGACGCCGAGCAGCCCGAGCAGCAGCGGGACGTTCTGCTCGGCCGGGGCGGTGCGGAAGTGCTCGTCGACCAGGTGGAAGCCGTCCAGCATCTGGCGGAAGTTGTCCGGGCCGATCGCGATCATGAGCGAGAGGCCGATCGCGGAGTCGTAGGAGTAGCGGCCGCCGACCCAGTCCCAGAACTCGAACATGTTCGCCACGTCGATGCCGAAGTCGGCGACGCCCTGGGCGTTGGTGGAGAGGGCCACGAAGTGCCTGGCGACCGCCTCGGTGCCGCTGTTCAGCTGGGTGAGCAGCCAGTCGCGGGCGGAGACGGCGTTGGTGATGGTCTCGATCGTGGTGAAGGTCTTGGAGGCCACGATGAACAGGGTCTCGGCGGCGTCCAGGTCGCGCACCGCCTCGTGCAGGTCGGCGCCGTCCACGTTGGAGACGAAGCGGACGGTGAGGTCGCGCCGGCTGTAGGAGCGCAGCACCTCGTAGGCCATCGCGGGGCCGAGGTCGGAGCCGCCGATGCCGATGTTGACGATGTTCCTGATCTGCTTGCCCGTGTGGCCCTTCCACTCGCCGGAGCGGATCCGGTCGGCGAAGGAGGCCATCTTGTCCAGTACGGCGTGCACGGCGGGGACGACGTTCTCGCCGTCCACCTCGATGACGGCCTCGCGCGGGGCACGCAGCGCGGTGTGCAGGACGGCCCGGCCCTCGGTGATGTTGATCTTCTCGCCGCGGAACATGGCGTCCCGCAGCTCGGCGACACCGGTGACCTCGGCCAGCTCCCGGAGCAGGCGCAGGGTCTCGTCGTTGATCAGGTGCTTGGCGTAGTCCACCCGGAGGTCACCGACCTGGAGTGCGTAGCGGTTGCCGCGCTCCGGGTCCGCTGCGAACAGCTCACGCAGGTGCTGCTGCCCGATCGACTCCCGGTGCTTGGCCAGTGCCGCCCACTGCGGCAGCCGGTCCAGCGGGGTACGGCCGCCGACAGGGTTCTCCGTCATCGGTTGCTCCTTGACTCATCCGGTTTCTTGGATACCGGCAGGGCCCAGCGGGGAGGGTTGCGCGAGGGTCTGGCGGTACGGGGTGCTGTGTGCGCCGACTCCGTTGACGGCCTGCCCCGGCACAGCCTACGCGTCCGACCGGCCCGTCTGGCCCGGCGTCACCTGCGCCCCGGAAACGCCGTCACCTACACGTCACCGAGGCTCCGCCGGAGCGTCACGCGGGCGTCCACCGCGGCGTCATACCCGCCTGCTGCGCAGGTCGAGGCCGCGCATCACCTGGTCGACGATCTCGGGGTCGGCGCCGACCTCACTGCGGGCTGCCAGCACCTCGCGGCGGGAAGCGGCGATCATCTCCTGCTCGACCGCGGCGGCGGCCCGCCACTGGCTGGCCCGCAGCCGGACCTCGGCGGCTTCCTCCTCCTCGTACTTCTCCGGGCAGAGTCTGGCCAACCGGTCGTGCTGGCGGTCGCGCAGCCGCTCGGCGACCTCGGGCGGCAGCCGGCGCTCCTCCTCCAGCTCGGCCAACCGGTCCAGGCCGGCCTTCGCCGCCCGCCACCACATCTCCCTGAGTTCCCGCTCGTGCCGGTCGTGGCCGGTGTCCAGGTGGAGCAGACGGACCAGCCAGGGCAGGGTGAGGCCCTGGACCAGCAGGGTGAACAGCACCACACCGAAGGCGACGAAGACGATCTCGCTGCGGCCGGGGAAGCCGCTGCCGTCGGCCAGCAGCAGCGGCACGCCCAGCGCCAGCGCGACGGTGGCCACCCCGCGCATGCCCGACCACCAGAGGACCACGGTCTCCTGCCAGCTGATCGGGGTGTCCTCCTCCCCGTGGCTGACCCGTTTGGAGATCCAGGCGGCCGGCAGCAGCCAGACCAGCCGGGCCAGCACCACGGTGGCGATCACCCAGGCGGTGTCGCCGAGCATGCCGTACCAGCGGCCCCCGACGTCGGCGAGCACGGTGGACAGTTCGAGCCCGATCAGGCCGAAGGCGACCCCCGTGATCAGGATCTCGACGATCTCCCAGAAGGCGTTGCCGACCAGCCGGTAGGAGACGTCGTCGGCGCCGGCGGCCCGGTCGGCGAGGTAGAGCGCGCAGACCACCACGGCGAGCACGCCGGACCCGTGCGCCTCCTCCGCCAGGACGTACGCGGCGAACGGGACGAGCAGGTTGAGCGCGACCTGCTCGGTGGGGTCGTCCAGAATTCCGGCCAGCCTGGTGTTGAGCCAGCCGAGTGCGATGCCGAGGACCACGGCGACCACTGCGGAGAGGATGAAGCGCAGCACCGCGTGGACGGGTGAGAAGTCACCGCTGACCTGGGCCTCGATGGCCAGCGAGTAGATCACGATCGCGGTGACGTCATTGAACAGGCCCTCGCTCTCCAGCACCGCCACCAGCCGGCGCGGCAGGCCGATGCTGCCGGCCACCGCGACCGCCGCGACCGGGTCGGGCGGGGAGACCAGGGCGCCGAGCACGACCGCTGCGGCAAGCGGAAGGGCGGGGGCCCGCCAGTGCAGGACGCCCGTGACCGCCGCCGTGGTGATGACCACCAGGGCGACGGCGAGCAGCAGGATCGAACGGATGTTGGCCCGGAAGTAGCGCACCGAGGAGCGTCTGGCCACCGCGAAGATCAGCGGCGGCAGCACCAGCGGCAGGATCAGCTCCGGCTCGACCTTCACATTGGGGATCTGCGGCACCAGGGCCATCACCAGCCCGACCACCGTCATCAGCACCGGCTGCGGAACGCCGGTCCGCCGCGCCACCGGGATGGTCACGATCGAGGCGAGCAGCACCACGAACAGCAGCGACAGTTGGTTCACCGATTCAGCATAAATCTGACAAACCGTAGTTTTCGGGTCACGCATCCGGCGCCTGCCCTTGATCTCAGGCGCGCTTCACCGTGCAGGTCGGGGCCATCCGGGGGCGCGGACGCACGGACGTGCCGCCATCGGCCTTCGGCGCGCCCGGCGGCCCCGAGGCACCGCGGCCGGCCGATTCCCACCGGCCGGTCGAGGACGGCCGGGTCCGGCGCAAGGCCGTGATCACCCCGCGGTCGGCCGGCTGACACCCGGCGTTCGGGGCCGATTAGGACTTCGGGCCGCTGACCAGGTAATGTTCTCTTCGTCAGCAGGCGCCGCTAGCTCAGTTGGTTAGAGCAGCTGACTCTTAATCAGCGGGTCCGGGGTTCGAGTCCCTGGCGGCGCACAGACAGCCGGAAGGCCCCTCGCAGCAGCGAGGGGCCTTCCGGCGTTTTCGGCGGCGGGTTCCGGTGCCGCTCGTCATCAGGCCGGGACTCCCGCCCCGAGGCGCCCTGGACGGGCCGCCCCGCCGACTTCCAACGACCGGACGGCGGCGGTCCCCTGGCGCACCGTCCACGCCGTCGGCCGACCGGAGCACGGGGAGCAGTCCCGGTTGCGGCCCGCAGCAGCCCACCGAAGCATGGAGTCGTGACCGCGCCCGGCTATCTGAGGTTTCCCCATCTGCGCGGCGGCCTGCTCACCTGCACCGCCGAGGACGACGTCTGGGCCGCCCCGCTCGCCACCGACGGCACGGTCGGCCGGGCGTGGCGGGTCAGCTGCGACCGGACCAGGGTCAGCCACCCCCGGCTCTCCCTCGACGGCTCCACCATCGCCTGGACCAGTTGGCAGACCCTCACCCCCGAGGTGTGGACCGCGCCGACCACCGGCGGCGAGGCCGTCCGGCTCACCTACTGGGGCAGCCAGGACACCCGGGTGCGCGGCTGGCTGCCGGACGGCGAGGTTCTCGCGGTCACCTCGTACCACCAGCCGTTCAGCCACTACACCTGGGCGTACGCGCTGCCGCCGGACGGTTCGCCGGGCCGCCGGATGCCCTGGGGACCGGTCAACGACGCCCAGGTCGGGGCCGAGCACACGGTGCTGCTGACCGCGGCCGCCCCGCACGAACCCGCCTCCTGGAAGCGCTACCGGGGCGGCGCCACCGGCCGGCTCTGGCTGGACCGCACCCAGCTGCTGCCCGACCACAAGGGGCATCTCGCCTCCCCGATGCCGGTCGGCGACCGGATCGCCTTCCTGTCGGACCACGAGGGCGTCGGCAACGTCTACTCCGTCCGTCCGGACGGCACCGACCTGCGCCGCCACACCGACCACGCCTCGTACTACGCCCGCGAGGCCACCACCGACGGAACCCGGATCATCTACCAGCACGCGGGCGACCTCTGGCTGCTGGAGAGCCTGGACGCCCCGCATCCGCACCGGCTCGACGTCCCGCTCGGCGGCTCGCGGGCCGGGCGCCGCTCGTACCAGGTCAGCGCCGCCCTGCAGGTCAAGGACCTGGTCTGCGACGCCACCGGCCGGGCCGCGGTGGTCACCGTGCGCGGCAGCCAGTACTGGCTGAGCCACCGGGACGGCCCCGCCAGGGCACTCGCCGACAGACCCGGGGTGCGGACCAGGCTTCCGGTGATGCTCGGCCACACCGGCCAGGTGGCCTGGGTGACCGACGCCGAGGGCGAGGACGCGATCGAGATCGCCGTACTGCCCGCGCCCGGCCGGTCCGAGGACGGCCCGGACGGCCCGTGGGCCGCCGCGCCCCGCCGGATCGCCGCCGGCCGGATCGGCCGGGCGCTCGAACTGGCCGCCACCCCCGACGGCCACACCCTGGCGGTGTCCGCCTCGGACGGGCGGCTGCTGCTGGTCTCGGCCGTCGACGGCGCCGTCCGCCAGGTGGCCGCCTCCTCCTACGGGCCGGTGAGCAGCCCGGCCTTCTCGCCGGACTCGCTCTGGCTGACCTGGTCGCAACCGGTGGCCGGGCGCTCGCTGCGGAGCATCAAGCTGGCCCGGGTGGACGCGCCCGAGCACGTCGTCGAGGTGACCGGCGGACGGTTCGAGGACGAGCATCCGGTGTTCACCCGGGACGGGCGCTTCCTGGTCTTCCTGTCCTGGCGCGGCTTCGACCCGGTGCACGACGTGCACACCGGGGACATGTCCTTCCCGCTCGGCTGCCGCCCCTACCTGGTGCCGTTGGCGGACGACACCCCGTCACCGTTCGCCGCGGCCGCGGAGGGCAGGCCCCCGGTCGGCCTCGACCCCGGCATGGCGCAGGGCGACGGCACGGTGCGGGTGGATCCGGCCGGACTCGCCTCCCGGCTGGTGGCCTTCCCGGTGATCGCCTCCAAGTACTCGGCCACGGCGGCGGTTCGCGGCGGCGTGCTCTGGCTGCGCTGGCCGATCTCCGGCGCGCTGGGGCAGACCTTCGCCAACCCCGCCGACATCTCGGGCCGCCCGTCGCTGGAGTACTTCGACCTGGCGCACGGCACCCGCAGAACCGTGGTGGACCGGCTGGACGGCTTCTCGGTCTCCGGCGACGGGAGCGCCGTCCTGGTGTACACGGGCGGTTCGCTCACCCTCCACCAGCTCGGTTCGGCCGCGCCGCCGCTCTCCGTCGACCTGCGCCGCATCACGCACACCGTGCACCCCGCCGCCGAGTGGCGGCAGTCGTACCGGGAGGCGGCCAGGATCGTCCGCGACCAGTTCTGGGACGCCGACATGTGCGGCCTGGACTGGCCCGAACTGATCGCCCAGTACGAGCCGCTACTCGAACGCATCGCCAGTCCGGACGACTTCGCCGACGTGCTCCGCGAGCTCCTCGGCGAGCTGGGCACCTCGCACGCCTACGTCACCCCGTCCCGGCGCGGCGAGGGTCCGGCGCCCGTCCAGCAGCCGTTCGGCCTGCTGGGCGCCAACGTCCACCGGACGCCGGACGGGCGGTGGGTGGTGGACCGGATCCTGCCCGGCGAGTCCTCCGATCCCCGGGCGCGCGCCCCGCTGGCCGGGTTCGGCCTGCGCGACGGCGACGAGCTGCTGGCCGTCGACGGGCGGCCGCCCGACCCGGTGCGCGGGGTGGGGCCGCTGCTGGCCGGCACCGGAGGCAGCACCGTCGAACTCACCTTCCGCAGCGGGCCGCAGCAGCAGGTACGGCGGATCGCGGTGACCCCGCTGACGGACGAGCGGCCGATCCGCTACCAGGACTGGGTGATCAAACGCCGTTACCTGGTACGGGAGTTCAGCGACGGCCGGTGCGGCTACCTGCACATCCCGGACCTCGGCGGTTCCGGCTGGGCCCAGTTCAACCGCGACCTGCGCCGTGAACTCGACCGCCCGGCGGTCGTGTTGGACGTCCGGGGGAACGCCGGCGGGAACGTCTCCGAGCTCGTCCTGGAGAAGCTCAGGCGCCGGGTGATGGCCTGGGACTTCAGCCGGGGCAGGGAGCCGGTCCGCTGGCCCAGGGACGCGATGCGCGGCCCGATGGTGGCACTCGCGGACCACGCCACCAGCTCGGACGGGGACGTCATCATCACCGCCATCAAGCTGCTCGGGCTCGGCGCGGTGGTCGGCACCCGTACCTGGGGCGGGGTGGTCGGGATGACCGGCCGGCACGTGCTCGGCGACGGGACCGCGATCTCGGTGCCGAAGAACGCGTCCTACTTCCTCGGGGGCATCGGCTTCTCGGTGGAGAACTACGGGGTCGACCCGGACGTCCAGGTGCTGCGCTCCCCGCACGACTGGGCCAAGGGCGAGCACACCGAGCTGGTCACCGCGGTCCGCATGGCGATGGACCTGCTGGAGGACCACCCCGCCACCGTACCGCCGCCGCCCGACGTGCCGCGACCGGACCTGCGGCGCCCGCCGCTACCGCCGCGCTGAAGGCTTGACGCCAGAACTTGACGCCATCAGGGGCTGGGGGGGCTCCCCGGCACATGGCACACCGCCGGGCGCGCCCTGTCCGGTCGGGTGCGCCCCCCGCTGTGCGCTGGTTGGCCGGCTGTGCGCTGGTTGGCCGGTGGGACCGGTCGGTCCCACCGGCCGGTCCTGGGCCGATCAATCCCAGGGGTCGCCCTCGGAGGTCATGTCCGAGGCGCGCCTCTCGTCCTGCTCCTTGAGCTCCGCCGCTCGCTGGGCCTCCTCGCGGGCCCGCTCGGTCTCGGCGCTGTAGGCATCGGAGGCCTCGTCGTGGGCGAGAGCCTCGCGCTCGTGGGCGAGGGCGGCGCGCTCCTGCTGGCTCTCGTGGTGCTGGTGGGCCTTGCCACGCAGCCTGTCCAAGATGCCCATGTCTCCTCCTCGGGTCCTGATCGGACAATGGGCTTCCCTTACTGTCACACTACGCCGCCGGGTATGCCACCGGTGCGACCCCGGCTCCGCGCCGCTCCGGGCGGCCCGTCTCGCCGCCGGGCGGCGCGGCGGCGGCTCTCGGGGGACGCACTGGCCCGCCTGGTCAAACGTGTTCCTTTGACAGTGGCCGCCACTCCACCGCGCAGCAGTACTTCATCGAGTCCGTGAAGCTTGCAGCCGAGGCCGGCGGCCCACCGATGGCCGCCCATGTGCTGCGGGCCATGGCACACCAGGCGATCGACCTGGGTCACCCCCAGGAGGCCGTCAACCTCGCCGCGGCATCCGTGGACGGCGACCGGTACGACCTCGCCGGCCCCCGCGAGCGGGCGCTGCTCGGCGTTGTCCACGCCCGCAGTCTGGCCGCCTCAGGCCGCAGGAACGCCGCCGCCAAAGCGCTCCTCCGCGCCGAGGACGCCTTGGCCGCCGCACACGAGGGCGCGGAGGAACCGGACCGGGTGTTCTTCTTCGGCGAGGCGAGCCTCGCCCACGAAACCGCGTGCACGCTGCGCGACATGGGTGACCTGGACGGTGCGGTACGGGAGTTCCTCCGTAGCGTCCGCACCCGGAAGGCCGCGAAGTTCACCCGGACTCACGCGGTCACACTCGGATACCTCGGATCCGTGCACATGAGGATGAACAACATCGACGAAGCTTGTGCCACCTGGTCCAAGGCACTGGACGCGATGGACGGCGTACGGTCCGGCCGCACTCGGCAGGCCGCCGTCGGCATGCGCAACCTGCTCGCCCCGTACCGGCGGCGCGGAATCACGATCACCAGCGAGGTGGACGTCCGCGCAGCCCGCCACTTGTCCGAAACAGCGTGATGAGGAGTGCAAGTGACAGATCGTGAGACATTCCAGGTCGAGCCGCTCGGCCACGTGGTCGGCGGCCGCACCGAGCCCACGGACGACTACTGGGGCGGCACCCGGGCGATCATTCGCCTGGACGGCACCCGGTTCACCCCGGAGGCCACCAGGGGGCTGGAGGACTTCTCACACCTGGAGGTCGTCTTCCGGTTCCACCTCACCGACCCGACCGACCTGAACCTGGGTGCCCGCCGGCCCCGGGACAACCCCGACTGGCCCGAGGTCGGGATCTTCGGGCACCGCAACATGCGCCGCCTCAACTGGCTCGGGGTCTCCCGCTGCCGCCTGCTCAAGGTCGACGGGCTGGATCTCCACGTCGAGGACCTCGATGCCGTGAACGGGACACCCGTGCTCGACGTGAAGCCCTGGTTCGCCGAGTTCGGCCCGCGCGGCGAGCAGCGGCAGGCCGAGTGGACGACCGCCATGCTCGCCGACTACTTCGCCCCCACCCGCGACCGGTAGCCGCACCGACACCGGCCCCCGCCCCGCGAGTCCGCGGGGCCGGGGCCGGACGTGGGCGCCGGCCGGCTCAGCCGGAGATGCTCGGGTCGCCGGTCTCCAGGTGGCCCGTGAAGCGCTGGGACCAGGTGGAGTCGGAGCTGACGGTGACGGTGAAGTCGTACCAGCCGTTGGTGTAGGCGACGGCGTTGAAGTAGTCGCTGGTGCTGCCCCCGGGCTGGACGGTGTAGGTCCAGGGGCCGTCGGTCCGGTAGGCGTTCGGGGCGATGGTGAAGGTGACCGCGCTGCTGTCGGCGTTGTCGAGCTTGAACCAGACGGCGAGCCGGCCGGTGTCGGGGGCGGGCGCGTACGAGGCGGTGACGGTGACCGACTTGCCGGGCTTGGTGGCGTCGCCCTTGAAGCGGCGCAGGAATCGGTTGGGGCCGGTGACGCTGAGGTCGTAGGGGCCGTTGCCGAAGTTGGTGCCGCAGTTGAAGAAGTCGCTGGTGTTGCCGCCCGGGTCGACGGTGTACTGCCACGGACCGCCGCCGCGGTAGGCGTTGGCGTAGGCCGCGAAGTGCGCCGAAGTGGCGCCCGGGGCGCCCTCGTTGGCCATCCTCAGCCAGACCTTCATCACGCCGCCGGAGCCGAACTCCAGGTGGTCGAGGTTGGCGTTGGGCTGGTAGGGCAGGGCGCGGGCCGGGCGGGTGCCGGGCTCCTGGGCGGGGAGCGCGTTGCTGGTCGGCGAGGGGTTGAGCTGCGGGCCGCAGGTGGCCAGGCCGATGGTCTGCGAGGTGTCCGGCAGCGAGGGCATCCCGTACACCGGGTTGGCGAAGTCGAAGACGCCGGTGAGGTCGCCGCAGACCTTGCGGCGCCAGTCGCTGATGTTGACGCAACCAGCGGGCGAGCCGATGGCCTCCGTCCAGACCTCCAGGAAGCGCAGCACCGAGGTGTGGTCGAAGACCTCGGAGCTGACCCAACCGCCGCGGCTCCAAGGTGAGATGGCTATCAGCGGGACCCGGAAGCCGAGACCGATGTTGGTGCCGTTGTAGAACTCGTCGGGAGTGCCGGACGGAGCGACCGGCGGCGGGACGTGGTCGAAGAAGCCGTCGTTCTCGTCGTAGTTGAGCAGCAGGATGGTGGAGTTGAAGACGTCCGGGTCCGCGTTCAGGGCGTCCATCACCATGTGCACGAAGTGCGCGCCGTCCTCGGGGGTGGCGTACGGGTGCTCGGAGGACTGCTGGTCGGCGACGATCCAGGAGACCTGCGGGAGGGCGCCGGCCAGCACGTCGGCCTTGATCGCGGCGGCGATGTCGTCCGGGGTCCTGCCGGTGGCCTTGGGGACGGAGCCCGTGCCCTTGACCGCCAGGGCGCTGCCGGCCGGGGCGTTCGCGAACTGGTTGAAGTACGCGAGGGCGTTGTCACCGAAGTTGTCGGCGGCGTTCTGGTAGACCTTCCAGCTGACCCCGGCGTTCTCCAGCGCCTCGGCGTAGGTCTGCCAGTGGAGCCCCTTCTCGTCGCCGCCGTCGTAGGCCGGACCGCCGGCGGTGCCCGCCGGGTCGATCATGCCGCTCCAGTGGTAGGTGCGGTTGGGACCGGTGGCGCTCAGCACGGAGCAGTGGTAGGCGTCGCAGACCGTCCAGTTGTCCGCCAGTGCGTAGTGGAACGGGATGTCGGAGCGCCGCAGGTAGCCCAGCGTGCGGACGGTGCCCTTGGCGGACACCCAGGAGTCCATCTTGCCGCCGTTCCACGCCTTGTGCTGGTCGGACCAGGCGTGCGCGAGGTCGCCGTTGCACTGGGCCTTGATCTCCGCGCTTGAGGTGGCACCGGAGTCGGCGGCGTTGAAGGCCCACGGGTACTGGCGGGAGAACAGGCCGTTGGGCTGGTTGAAGACGCTGTAGCCGCCGGCGATCTGGATGGCGCTGCGGTCGGCGAAGCCGCGGACGCCCTTGAGCGTGCCGAAGTAGTGGTCGAAGCTGCGGTTCTCCTGCATCAGGATCACGATGTGCCGGGCGTCGGTGATCGTGCCGGTGGTGCTCAGGCCGGCACCGGTGGCCGCCGCGGCGGACGGCGCGTCGGCACCGGCCACCGTTCCGGCGACCGCCGCACTCGCCGCCGCACTGGCGGACAGCGACATGAACTTCCTACGACTCAGCTCAGCCATCTGGGGCCGACCGTCCCTTCAGTCGCGATGTTGTGCACACACGTTGTGTCCACGCCATCGATCGCGCAGCATCTTTGCGCAGGTCCGGGCGCTGGGCCATGGTCTTGCAGCAAGGATTGTCGGACTGTTCAGCCTCGCTTCGTCCGGCTAAGCAGAAGTGAACGGATTGTCAGCGGTCCTTGACGGAGATGCCCAGCGCCTGAGCGAACTGCGGTGCCAGCTCGAAGAGTTGGGCCGTGGAGATGAGCGCGCCACGCAGCCCGTCCGGTCCGTCCGCGAGGCCGAGGCGGACGGCGCCGCGCAGATCCACCTGGCGCAGCCGCGCACTGCCGAACCGGACCTCCTCCAGGGTGCTGCCCGGGAACGAGACGTCGGTCAGCTTGGCTTCGCCGAAGTCGACGTCGCGCAGCAGGCAGTCCTCGAAGGCCACGTCGCGCAGCACCGCGCCGCGCAGGTTGACGGACTCCAGCTTGCAGCGGCGGAAGACCACCCGGCGCAGCGCGGAGCCGTAGGCCGAGACACCGGCGAGCACCGTGCCGAGCAGCTCGGTGTCCTGCCACTCGCTCTCGGGGACGGAGACCGCGACCCAACGGCTGTCCTGCATCCAGACCTCGTTGAACCTGGCCTGGCGGAGCTTCACGCCGCTGAACTCCACGCCGGTGAAGGCGCACTCCAGGAAGCTCGCGCCGCCCGCGGCCTGGTCCTGGTAGCAGCCGCCGTCGAAGTGGACGGTGTCGTAGCGCCCGTCCTCGCCGAGCGGGCCGGTGTGCGGGCGGAGCAGGTGCCCGTACGGCAGGTCGGAGAGCTTTTCACGGGCGGAGGGCATGGCGCCTCTTCTCCTCGGAACGACGGAACGACGGAACGACGGAACGACGGAACGGGCCATGCTCGCACGGCCCGCCGACAAAGCACCGAAAACGCGGCGCACAGGCCTCAGCGGCCCCGCCGAGCGCTGAGGGTGCTCCCCGCGGCCACCGCGGCGGCGGTGACCAGCCCGGCCGCGAGGACGCCGTTGCCGCCCGCAAGGGTGCACAGCAGCGTGCCCGGCGCGGCGACGGACAGCACCAGTCGGGCCGCCCGTGCTTGACGTGCCGGACGTGCAGCAACCACACCGCGGGCAGGTGGAGCGCCGCGGGCAGGTGGAGCGCCGCGGGCACCGTCGATCAGCGCTGTCCGGTTCGGTCAGCGTGATCCTGGCACCCCGAAACGGGCGGCGCACGCACTGCTGCGGCACGCCGTATGGGCTGGTTCCAATCGTTTTGCCCTGGTGTCAGCGACAGTTGACGGCGCAGTGCGCGAACCGGGTGACAGCTCGCCGTCTCCCGGGCGTGCCCCGTGGAAGCTGCCCGGTCCGCTCCGAGCGGCCGGATAGATTCCCTCCCAACGTTGGGACGGGACGACACGGGCGGTCTGCGAGCAACGCGGAAGGTCAAGGCCGATGGCGAGACTTGGGGGCGGAGCCACCGTCCTCCCGCGTCCGCACCATCGACCCCGTGATCACCGCGCTGCTCGCCAGCTCCGCCTGCCGTTCGCCAGGCTCTCGACCGGCCCGGCGGCGCCGGTTCACTTCAACCAGCCGATCTTGGTGATGTCGGGATTGGCGAGGCTGCTGGCCCCTTCGTTGGCCAGGTCCTTGCGGACGGCCAGGATGCTGGGCCGCTGGTAGATCTCGATGGTGTGGCCGAGCTCCCAGATCTTGGCGTCCGCCTCGTTGTAGAGCTTGTCGGCCTCGGTCTTGTCCAGGGTGGCGGCAGCCTTCTTCAGCAGCGAGTCGATCTCGGGGGTGCTGAGCTTGGAGAAGTTGCCGAACACGTTGTCGCCCTCGGGCGCCCGGAAGTTGGTGACGCCCTGGGAGAGCGGGAAGGAGTCGGTGTTCCGCCAGCTGGCCAGGTCGAACTTGCCCTGGTCGATGTACTTGGCGAAGTACTCCTTGCTGGACACCTTGTCGATGTCCATCTTGATCCCCACCTGCTGCAGCATGTTCTGCACCGCGGAGACCATGTCCAGCTGCTGCTGGGTGCCGCCGTCGCTGACCACGAAGTGCAGCTCCAGCGACTGGCCGTCCTTGGTGCGCGGCTGGCCGGCCGCGCCCTCCTTCCACCCCGCCTTGTCCAGCAGCTGCTTGGCGACGTCCGGCGAGTACCTGGCCCAGTCGCCCGAGTTGTTCCGGTAGCCCGCCTGGTTGAGCATGTAGAGGTGGTTGTCCAGTTTCTTGAACTGGATCGGCATGCCCTGGTTGACCACCTTGATCAGCGCGTCGCGGTCGATCGCCCGGCCGATCGCCTGACGGAGGGTCTGGTCGGCCAGCGCACCGTTGCCGCCGAAGGAGATGTGCACCTCGTCCCACGGGGTGCCGGTGCTGATCCGGGTGCCCTTGGCGTCCTTGAGCTGGTCGTACGCGGTCGAGGTGCTCGCCGGGGCCTCGTCGATCTCGTTGTTGAGGTAGGCCTGGGTCATCGCGGGGTAGTCCATCGCCCGATAGGTGATCTTGTCCAGCTTGGCCGGAGTGCCCCACCAGTCGGGGTTGCGCACCAGGGTGATGGTCTGGGCGCTCTTGTCGATGCTGCCGATCTTCATCGGCCCGCCGAAGACGGCGACCTTCTCGACCGAGCCGGTGTTGAACACGTCTGCGGTGGCCAGCATGGAGGCCGGCACCAGCGGGTTGAACAGGTTCTGCCAGTCCGCGTACGGGGTGCTGAAGGTGACCTTGACCTCCTGGTCGTCCGCGCCCCTCTCCACACCGGAGATCTGGTCGTAGCCGGAGGAGTCCGCGATGTTGTACCCCTGGGCCTTGCCGTTGGTGGACTGCCAGACCGCCTTGAAGTCCTGGTAGGAGATCGGCTTCCCGTCGGACCACTTGGCCTTGGGGTTGATCTTGTACGTCACCACCTGCGGTGAGGTGGAGGTGAGTTCGGCCGAGACCAGGTACTCCGGCACCGGATGGAAGACGCCCTTGGCGTCGGTGCGGAAGATCTTCGCCTCGACGTAGCCCATGATGTCGACCGCGTCGCCGTAGCGGCCGTCCACCTGGTACGGGTTCCACTGGGTGATCCACTGCGGCACGGCCACCCGCAGCTCGCCACCGTCCTTGATCTTGTCCAGCGGCTGGGCGTTGATGTCGTCGGCGTCCTGGACGGGGGCGACCGTCTTGGCCACATCACCGGTGGAGCCCGAGCCACCGGAGCTGCAGCCGGTGACGGTCAGCGCCAGGGCGATCGCGGCGACGGCGGCCCGGCCGAGGCCGCGGGCGGTGGTGGATGCGTCCATGAGGGGTTCCCCCGGGGAGTCTTCGAATGATTGGGCGCGGCCGGGCATGGCAAGCCTTGAAGGTGGGCAGCCAACTCGGGCGTCCAGTGAGGAGGAACGTAACAGGCGATCAACTCGGCCACCAGAGGGGCGCGTTGGCGGCTGATCGAATCGCAATGGACCGAAACACTGCCGCAATACTCCGTAAGCACCGGCCTGCAAGACTCTGACCTGCGGCTTCCCCCGCCAGGCTGAAGCCGCGGGCGCCGCACCCTCTGGACGACCGACCGCATCTGCCGTACAACTGCTGCGCGAAAGTGCGTCAAGTCCCCGCTCACCGAAGGCCATTGATCATGCACAGCAGGCTCCCGAACGGCATCCCCGGTGGTGGGCGGTGATCCGCTACCTGGTCAAGCGCCTGGGGTACTACGTCGTCCTGCTGGTCGTCGCGGTCTTCCTGGCGTACGCGCTCTCCAGCGCCGCGCTCGGCCCCAGGACGTACTTCGAGGCCAAGCAGCCCCGCCCGTCCGCCGCCTCGGTGGACCGGCAGTTGACCGAGCTGAACATCAACGACCACACCCCGGTGGTGGAACGTTTCGGCACCTGGGCGGGCGATCTGGTGCTGCACGCCGACCTCGGCCGGACCATCCACAACACCTCGGTCAACGCCGAGTTCGGGCGCCGGCTCCTGGTGTCGCTGCGGCTGCTGCTGATCGGCAGCCTGCTCGGGATGCTGCTCGGCGTGGCGGGCGGCGCCTGGAGCGCGATCCGCCAGTACCGGATCTCCGACCGGGCACTTACCCTGTTCTCGTTCGTGCTGCTCTCCACCCCGGTCTTCCTGGTGGCCCTGCTGCTGAAGAACGGCGCCATCGCCGCCAAGGACGCACTCGGCCACGAGGTCGTCCCGTTCACCGGGTACGAGACCCCCGGGCTGACCGGCGGGATCGGGGCCCATCTCGGTGACTGGGCGCTGCACCTGCTGCTGCCCACGCTCTCGCTGGCCCTCGGCGGGCTGGCGATGTACAGCCGCTACCAGCGCGGCACCATGCTCGACGTGCTCGGCTCCGACTACCTGCGCACCGCCGAGGCCAAGGGCCTGACCCGCAGCCGGGCACTGCTCAAGCACGGGCTGCGCACCGCGATCATCCCGATGTCGACCATGTTCGCCTACAGCTTCCTGGGCATCTTCACCGGCGCGACCTTCACCGAGACCATCTTCGGCTGGCACGGCATGGGCGAGTGGTTCATCCAGGCGATCAACGAGCAGGACGTCAACTCGGTGGTCGCGGTCAACCTGTTCGCCGCCGTGGTGGTGCTGGCCTCGGGCTTCCTCGCGGACCTGCTGCACGCCGCGCTCGACCCGCGCGTACGGTCCTGAGGAGCCGATCGACATGACCGCCGTCTTCGCCGACAACCCTCCCCTCCAGGCACCCGAGGAGGCCGCTCCCGCCGGCCGGCTCAGACTCGTCATGGGCCGGATGCTGGCCGCACGCGGGGTGCTGGTCGGCTGCGCCATCGTGCTGCTGCTCTTCCTGCTGGCCTTCGGCGGCCCGTACCTGACGCCGTGGAACTACGCCACCCCCGACTACCTGGCGATCCGCCAACCACCCTCCGGGCAGCACTGGTTCGGCACCAACGGCCTCGGTCAGGACGTCTTCGCGCAGACCGTGCGCGGCCTGCAGAAGTCACTGATCATCGGCCTGCTGGTGGCGCTCTGCTCCACCGTGCTGGCCTCACTGGTCGGCGCCTGCGCCGGCTACTTCGGCGGCTGGACCGACCGCGCGCTCACCTTCCTGGTGGACCTGATGCTGGTCTTCCCCAGCTTCCTGATCATCACCATCGTCTCGCCCAAGCTTCGCGGAGCCGGCTGGATCGCCTTCGTCGCACTGCTGGCCGCCTTCAACTGGATGATCACCGCCCGGGTGGTCCGCTCGATGACCCGCTCGCTGGGGGAGCGGGAGTTCGTCCGGGCGGCCCAGTTCATGGGGGTCAAGCCGCTGCGGATCATCCTGCGGCACATCCTGCCGAACGTCGCCTCCTTCCTGATCACCGACGCCACCATCGCGGTCGGCGGCGCCGTGATGAGCGAGACCGCGCTCTCCTACTTCGGCTTCGGCGTCCGCGCCCCGGACGTCTCGCTCGGCACCCTGCTCGCCGCCGGAACCGACCAGGCGCCCGTCTACCCCTGGCTGTTCTACTTCGCCGCCGGGCTGCTGGTGCTCTTCGTCCTGGCGGTCAACCTGATCGGGGACGGGCTGCGCGATGCCCTGGACCCGACCTCGGAAGGGGCCCGCGAGCCCCGCAAGTCCCGTCGCACCCCCCGGAGCAGCAAGTGAAGGCGGCCGTGGAAACGGACCTGCTCAACGTCGACGGCCTGACCGTCGAGTTCAACGGCACCCCGGCGGTGCGCGGAGTGGACCTGCGGCTGCGGCGCGGCGAGACCCTCGGCATCGTCGGCGAGTCCGGGTCCGGCAAGTCCGTCACCTCACTGGCGGTCCTCGGCCTGCTGCCGTCCACCGCGACCGTCGGCGGCTCGGTCCGGCTGGACGGACGCGAGCTGCTCGGCCTGCCCGCAAAGGAACTGGCCGCGATCCGGGGCCGCCGGGTGGCGATGGTCTTCCAGGACCCGCTCTCCGCCTTCACCCCGGTCTACCGGATCGGCGACCAGATCGTCGAAGCCCTGCGCATCCACCAGGACCTGGACAGGCCGACGGCCCGCGGACGGGCCGCCGAACTGCTCGACCTGGTCGGCATCCCCTCCCCCGAGCGCGCGCTGGACAGCTTCCCGCACGAGTTCTCCGGCGGTATGCGCCAACGCGCGATGATCGCGATGGCGATCGCCAACGACCCCGACATCCTGCTCGCGGACGAGCCCACCACCGCCCTGGACGTCACCATCCAGGCCCAGGTGCTCGACGTGCTGCGCACCGCGCAGCGCGAGACCGGCGCGGCACTGGTCCTGGTCAGCCACGACCTCGGCGTGATCGCCGGGATGGCCGACCGGGTCGCGGTGATGTACGCCGGGCGCGTGGTCGAAACGGCAGGCGTGGACGAGCTGTTCGCCCGCCCCAGGCACCCGTACACGCTCGGACTGATCGGCGCGGTGCCCCGGCTGGACGGCGGCGGCGGCCCGCTGGTCCCGATCCCCGGCAGCCCGCCGTCGCTCGCCGCCCTGCCGCCCGGCTGCCCGTTCGCGACCCGCTGCCCGCTCGCCGATGACCGCTGCCGCACCGCCGAACCGCCGCTGAGCGGCGCCGACGGCCACCTCGCGGCCTGCGTCAAGGCCGAGGAGCTGGCCGAGCGCGCCCCCGCGCCGAGCGAGGTCTACCCGGTGCCGGAGCTGCCGGTCGGACCGGCGGACCCGACGGCCCGGGACGAACGCGAGCCGGTCCTGCGGGTGACCGGACTCGCCAAGACCTTCCCGGTGCTCAAGGGCAGCGTCTTCAAGCGGAAGATCGGCGAGGTCTACGCCGTGGACGGCGTCGAGCTGGACGTCCGGCGCGGCGAGACCCTGGGTCTGGTCGGCGAGTCCGGATCGGGCAAGTCCACCACGCTCTTCGAACTGCTGCGCCTGGCCAGGCCGGAGGCCGGCACCATCGAAATCCTCGGCCAGGACACCGCACGGCTCGACCGCGCGGCCGCGCACCGGCTGCGCTCCGACATCCAGATCGTCTTCCAGGACCCGATGGCCAGCCTGGACCCGCGGATGCCGGTCTCCGACATCGTCGCCGAACCGCTGCTGGCCCAGGGCGCCTCCCGCGAACTGATCGGACGGCGGGTGCCCGAACTGCTCCGCCAGGTCGGACTGGAGCCGGCGCACGCCACCCGCTACCCGCACCAGTTCTCCGGCGGGCAGCGGCAGCGGATCTCCATCGCCCGGGCGCTCGCGGTCCGGCCGCAGCTGCTGGTACTGGACGAACCGGTGTCGGCGCTGGACGTGTCGGTGCAGGCCGGCGTGCTCAACCTGCTCCAGCAGCTCAAGGCGGAGCTGCGACTCGCCTACCTCTTCGTCTCGCACGACCTGTCGGTGATCCGACACCTCTCCGACCGGGTCAGCGTGATGTACCTCGGGCGGACGGTCGAGTCCGGCGCTGTCGCGGAGGTGTTCGAGCGGCCCCGGCATCCGTACACCCGGGCCCTGCTCTCGGCCGTCCCGCTGCCCGACCCCGCCGCCGAACGCGGTCGTGAGCGCATCCTGCTGGCCGGCGACCCGCCCTCTCCCACCGAGCGGCACACCGGCTGCCCCTTCCGGGCGCGCTGCCCCGTCTACGCCGCCCTCCCGGCCGACCGCCGCGGACACTGCGAGACCGAGCCCCCCGCACTCGCGGCCGCCGCCGGGGGCCGGGACCACGCCGCCGCCTGCCACTTCCCGGACATCTGACGCTCGACCGACGGTGACCGACCGATCACGATTCGGAGATCCGGGCGAAGTCGCGTAGAGTCTTCCACGTCAGCAGGCGCCGCTAGCTCAGTTGGTTAGAGCAGCTGACTCTTAATCAGCGGGTCCGGGGTTCGAGTCCCTGGCGGCGCACAGACAGCCCGAGGGCCTCTCCGTTTCGACGGGGAGGCCCTCGGGCGTTTCGGCATTCCGATCACGCCTCCGCGCGTCGGCCACTCGCCGACCCATCGCCCCGGCCTCCTGGGCCGCCCCGCGGTTCGGCACCTCCTCCAGCCCCCCCCACCCCGGCCGGCCAGGGGGAGGGTGAGCCGCGCCACATCCGAACACCCGAACCCGGGACAACCGGGCCGACAGCCACCCCAATCAGGGACAACCCGGACATTCGTTGCCATGTGGCCAGGCGGACCGATTCGGAACACCCGCACGAGACGTGTATTGTTTTCCCTGTCAGCAGGCGCCGCTAGCTCAGTTGGTTAGAGCAGCTGACTCTTAATCAGCGGGTCCGGGGTTCGAGTCCCTGGCGGCGCACAGACAGCCCGAGGGCCTCTCCGTTTCGACGGGGAGGCCCTCGGGCGTTTCGGCATTCCACCGCCACCCCGGAGCCCCCGGTTACACGATCGTGAAACAAAACAGGACAAAGGTCCCTAACGGCACACAGCGGCATCAGGCAGGCTGAATCGGTCTGCCGTCCGTCCCAGATCGCGTGAGCAACCGTCACCGGGCTCGCCGGAAAGGCGCCACGTTGCCGCGCATATCGCCCACCGGCCTCCGCCCGCTTCCGCTCGCCCGTCGCACCGGCCGCCTGCCCCGGCGCCCCCGCCGGACCGGATGGCGCCGGCTGGTACCCACCTGGCGGCTGACCCTGCTCGGCCTGGTGACCTCCCTCCTGCTCGGGGTGGGCCTGTTCACGCTCGGCATGATCGTGGTCAAGGTCCCGGACGCACACGCCGCCGCGACCGCGCAGAGCAACACCTGGCTCTACCAGGACGGCACCCTGATCGCCCGCACCGGCCAGACCAACCGGCAGAACGTGGGCCTCGACAGGGTCTCCCCCGCCGCCCAGCACGCCG
The DNA here is from genome assembly GCF_055579945.1 of Kitasatospora sp. NPDC032150. NCBI lineage: Bacteria > Bacillati > Actinomycetota > Actinomycetes > Kitasatosporales > Streptomycetaceae > Kitasatospora > Kitasatospora sp. NPDC032150. The sequence goes on from NZ_JBVIMH010000031.1 coordinate 58,545, forward strand.
CCCTCGCCGCCGAGGACCGGAACTTCTACCACGAGGGCGCGGTCAACCTGAAGGGCCTGACCAGGGCCGCGTTCAACACCGCCACCGGCAGCGCCACCCAGGGCGGTTCGACGATCACCCAGCAGTACGTCAAGAACACCTACCTGACCCAGAAGCAGACCATCAGCCGCAAGGTGAAGGAGCTCTTCATCTCGCTCAAGGTGGACGCCACCCAGAGCAAGGACGAGATCCTCGCCGGCTACCTCAACACCTCGTACTACGGCCGGGGCGCCTACGGCATCCAGGCCGCGGCCCAGGCGTACTTCGGCGTCGACGCCAGTCAGCTCGACGCGGCCCAGGGCGCGTACCTCGCCACCCTGCTGAACGCGCCGAGCGCGTACGACGTCTCGACCGCGACGCCCAAGGGCAAGCAGGGCGCCATCGACCGCTGGAACTACGTGCTGGACGGCATGGTCCAGCAGAACTGGCTCACCGCCGACCAGCGCGCCGCCGTCACCTTCCCCCAGGTGCGGGGGCCGAAGAGCGCTCCCGGCCTCTCCGGCCAGGCCGGGTACCTGGTCGGCACGGCCACCGACTACCTGACCTCGCACGGCATCGTCACCGACGCCGAACTCGCCCGGGGCGGCTACACCATCACGCTGACCGTCGACGCCGGGCGCGAGCAGGACCTGCAGGACGCCGTCCGGCAGCAGCTCACCGACAACCTCTCCCCCGACGAGCGGAAGAAGGACGCGAACGCCCAGGCCGGTGCCGCCTCGGTGGACCCGAAGACCGGCGCGGTGGTGGCGCTGTACGGCGGCAGCGACGCCACCAGGCACTGGGTGGACAACGCCACCCGGCAGGACTACCAGGCCGGTTCGACCTTCAAGGCGATCGCGCTGGCCGCCGCCCTGGACAGCGGCGCCCGCACCCAGAACGGCGTCCGGATCAGTCCGGACACGCTCTACGACGGCACCAGCGGCCGCCCGGTGGTGGGCGGAACCGGCACGCCGTACGCCCCGCCGAACGAGGGCGGCACGGACTACGGCCGGATCACCCTGCAGCAGGCCACCGACTGGTCGGTGAACTCGGTCTTCGCCCAGCTCGCCCAGGACACCGGGCTGGAGAAGGTCCGGCAGACCGCCGTCGCGCTGGGGCTGCCCACGGACACCCCGGGTCTGGCGGCCCACCCGTCGATCCCGCTCGGTACCGCCACGCCCAGCGTGCTCGACATGGCCGGGGTGTACGCCACCCTGGACAACGACGGCCAGCAGATCACCCCCTGGATCGTGAAGTCGCTCGAACACGAGGGCGATCAGGTCGAGCTGCCCGCGCCCAAGACGGCCCAGGCGATCGGCAAGCGGACCGCGCAGGCGGTCACCACGATGCTGCAGGGCGTGGTGAGCGACCCGGGCGGCACCGGCTACCGCGCCCAGGCGCTCGGCCGGCCGGTGGCGGGCAAGACCGGCACCACCGACGACTCCAGGTCGGTCTGGTTCGTCGGCTACACGCCCGAACTGGTCACCTCCGTCGCCCTGTTCGGCCAGGACCCCGCCACCGGCGCCCAGGTCACCCTGGACGGGGTCGGCGGTGTCCCGGCCGCGGCCGGCGGCAAGTTCCCGACCCAGGTGTGGACCGCCTACATGAAGTCCGCCCTGGCCGGGCAGCCGATCAGCGACTTCGACGGGTCCTCGGCGGACAACCCGCTGCTCTCCGGCCCCTCCGGCGGTTCGGCCGCCGCGGCGACGCCGTCGGGCGGCACCGCACCGGGGACGTCCTCGCCCTCCGCGTCCACGCCCTCGGCCACCGCCTCCCCCACCGCGACCCCGAGCGGCTCGGGCGGCTCGGGCGGCGACGGCACTCCCTCCGGCGGATCCTCGCCGACCTCCCGGCCGACGGCCACCCGGCCCGCGCCGACCCGCACGGCGACTCCCGGGCCGAACCCCACGACCCAGCCGAGCACCGCGCCCACCCAGCCGGCGCCGGGCCCGACCGGACAGCCGGTCGGCCGGTCGCAGAGCGTCGGATAGCCCCGGGCGACGGCCCCTGAACCGGCAAGCGACAACCGGTACAGGAACCGCCCAAGACCAGGACCAAAAGGCGAGATAGCACCTTACAAAGATCGCCACCAGCTGACACAATGCCCCGGTGTACAGCTCTACGTCCGCCGACGGTGCCACAGCCAGAAGGCTCGGGCTCCCGCTCGCACTGGTCTCCGCCCTCTCCTTCGGCGGCTCCGGCACGGCCGCCAAGCCGCTGATCGAAGCGGGCCTGTCACCGGTGCACGTGGTCTGGCTCCGGGTCACCGGCGCCGCACTCGTCCTGCTCCCGCTCGCCTACCGGCACCGGCGGGCCCTCCGGGAGCGCCCCGGCCTGTTGGTGGGCTTCGGCCTGCTCGCCGTCGCCGGCGTACAGGCGTGCTACTTCGCCGCGATATCCCGGATCCCGGTCGGGGTGGCCCTGCTGATCGAGTACCTGGGCCCGCTGCTGCTGCTCGGGTACGTCAAGTACGTCCAGCGCCGGCCGGTCACCCGGGCCGCCATGATCGGTGCCGGAGTCGCGGTGGCCGGCCTGGCCTGCGTGGTCCAGGTCTGGAACGGCCTGGCCTTCGACGCGCTCGGCGTGCTGTTCGGCCTGGCCGCGGCCTGCTGCCAGGTCGGCTACTTCGTGCTCGCGGACGCCGGCCGCGAGGGCGACCGCCCGGTCGACCCGATGGCGGTCAGCGCGTACGGACTGCTGATCGGCGCCATCGTGCTGACCGCGGTCACGCGGCCCTGGGAGGCCGACTGGAGCATCCTGGGCGGACGGGTGGTCATGAACGGGTTCAGCCTGCCCGCCCTGCTGCCCGCGGCCTGGATGATCCTGGTCGCGACCGTGATCGCCTACCTGACCGGGGTCGCCTCGGTGCAGCACCTGTCCCCACCGGTCGCCGGGGTGGTGGCCAACCTGGAGGCCGTGGTCGCGACGGTGGCCGCGTGGGTGCTGCTCGGCGAGCGGCTCGGCACCCCGCAGCTGGTGGGCGGCCTGCTGGTACTGGTCGGCGCCTTCGCCGCGCAGACCAGCAAGCCGGCCGCTCTGGAGACCGCCGAGGCCGTCGAGACCGCCGAGGCCGGTAGCCCTGCCGCCGCTCCGGCCGGGGACCGCACGGGCGGAACGGCGGCAGTCGGCAGCGCCCCGCTGGCGTCAGTGTCAGTTGCCGGTCCAGCCGAACCAGTCGGCGTGGCCGAGCGGCCAGATCACCGCTGACACCGGGCCGACCACGTCGGCCACCGGCACCGCGCCGCCGCCCGGCCCCTCCTGGTGGTACCGGGAGTCGGAGGAGTCGCTGCGGTGGTCGCCCTCGACCCAGACGTAGCCGCTGGGCACCGTCACCGGGCCGAAGTCCAACCCCTCGCAGGAGTCGTTGCCGGGGTGCAGGTAGGGCTCCGACACCGGCCTGCCGTCCACCCGCAGCGTCGAGCCGTTGCACTGGACGGTCTGCCCGCCGGTCGCGATCACGCGCTTGACCAGGTATTTGTCGCTCTTGGGCGGCAGCAGGCCGACGAAGCTGAGGGCGTCCCCGACCGCGCCGGAGGTCAGGCCGGTGTCGGTGGTCTGCGCGGGCAGCCAGCCGCCGGGGTCCTTGAACACCACCGGCTCACCCGGCTTCGGTTTCCACCCGAAGAGGGAGACCGCCTTGTTGACGGCCACCCGGTCGCCGATCCGCAGCGTGTTCTCCATCGAACCCGAAGGGATGGTGAACACCTGGAACAGGCAGGTCTTCACGAGCAGCGCCACCAGCAGGCCCACCACCACCATCACCGGCAGCTCCACCCACCACGGCCAGCGCCGGCGCGGCGGGCGGGTGCGGCGCACCGGGCGGAGCCGACGGCCCTCCTCGGCGGACCGGCCGTCCTGCGGAGCGGCCGCGGCCGCCCGTGCTCCCGCGCTCACCGGCCGGACCGCCCGTGAGCCGACCGCGAGCGCACCGGCGGCACACCGCCACCGCGCGCACGGCACCGCGCGTCCTCGCGCCGGTGCCGCCGCCCGGTACTCCAGGCCTTGCTCTGCCGTGGTGTGCATGCCACCGCCGGACCACCTCCAGGGGAGTGGGGGAAGACAGCACGCTAACGCCGTCCGGGAAGCGGCGGGAAATCAGGCCTTTAGCCGGCGCTCACGCGGCCGGCCCCGATACGGGCCCGCGGCCCTCCCGGCCGGACCCGTCCGACCGGCCCTGCAGGGCTCAGGTGCGGGCGATCGCCTCGTGGTGGCGGATGACCTCGGCGATGATGAAGTTCAGGAACTTCTCAGCGAACACCGGGTCCAGGTGGGCGCCCGCCGCCAGCGCGCGCAGCCGGGTGATCTGGTCCCGCTCACGCTCCGGGTCGGCCGGCGGGAGCTTGTGCTCGGCCTTGAGCCGCCCGACCCGCTGGGTCGCCTTGAACCGCTCGGCCAGCATGTGGACCACGGCCGCGTCGATGTTGTCGATGCTCTCGCGCAGACTGGTCAGTTCCGCCCGCACGGCCTCGTCGATCGCTTCGAGGGACGCGGCGGCAGAGTTCGCGGGCTGGGTGGGCTGATCAGTCATCGGGGCGGCTCCGGAGGCTGGCTGCGTGGACGGCGCCCGGGCGGCCCACGTTCCTGCTGGACCTCCCCGAGCCTTCGCAAATCTAACAGGAGAGGACTGGCCCATCCGTGGTATTCCGGGCATCCGTCCACTATCCGGACAGCGCACGCGCTCCCTGGTGCCGGGCGGTCCGAGGACGCGCTCCGCTCCTTCGGCCCTGCGCCGCCCGCGGCCCCGTAGGCTTGTCGGCGCACCACGCCGCACCACCACCGCACCGCACGGCCGGACGTGACGACCCAGCAGTTCCCCCAGCACAGGAGGTACCTGATCGTGGCAACCATCCGCACCGCACGCACCGCTTGGGAAGGCAACCTGCTCGACGGCAAGGGGCTGGTTACCCTCGCCTCCTCCGGCATCGGCGAGTACCCGGTCTCCTGGGCGTCCCGTGCGGAGCAGGCGAACGGCAAGACCAGCCCCGAGGAGCTCATCGCCGCCGCGCACTCCTCCTGCTTCTCGATGGCGCTCTCGCACGGCCTGACCGGCGCCGGTACGCCGCCCGTCAAGCTCGACACCCAGGCCGACGTGACCTTCCAGCCCGGCACCGGTATCACCGGCATCCACCTCACCGTGACCGGCCACGTGCCCGGGCTCGACGAGGCGGACTTCGTCAAGGCCGCCGAGGACGCCAAGGCCAACTGCCCGGTCAGCAAGGCCCTGGCCGGCACCACCATCACCCTGACCGCCAAGCTGGCGGGCTGACACCTCGTTCCTTCCGCGCGACAGCGCGTCAGGCGCCCCCGGTCCGCGCCCCCGGTCCGCGTCCCGTGACGTGTCCCGGGGGCGCGGCACGTGTCCGAACGGGTGCCGCCGCCCGCTCCCGGGCCGGGGAGCGTCCGACGAATCACCCTGCCGGCGGTCGCCGCCGGATCCGTGCGCCGCCTATGATCAGCGGCAGTGCCCCGTTCTCCGCCGAGCGCCGCAAGCAAGCGTTCTTGAACCGAGTTCCGGGGGCCTCGACAGTGCGGGATGCCGGCCACCGCGGGTGCGGAGAGCCGGCCGGAATCAGCGTCAGCAGCGGACGGGAGCAAGCCGTGCCGGGCCGGAACGAGGGGGCCGACGCATACCGCCAGCGCGTGCGGCACGCGGAACTGTGCCACCCCGCCCAGACCGCCACCGCCGAGGGTGCCGACAGCAGGTACCAGCGGCACGAGGCCCACCGCCTCCCCACCCGTTCCGACGAGCAGTCGTGCGTGTACTGCCCCACCTGCTCGGCCCCGCTGGGCGGCACCACCAGGGAGCTGCTCGCCGCCCTGCGGGCCAGCGAGTCCCGGTTCCGGGCCGCGTTCGCCGACGCCGGGATCGGCATGGCGCTGATCGACGCCGAGGACCGGATCATCGAGGTGAACCCCGCGTTCGCGGCGATGATCGGCCGCGAGCTGCCGGACCTCGTCCGCACCCACATCCACGACATCATCGACCCGGAGGAGACCGACCGTCAGCACTACCTGGAGCTGGTGCGCGGCGAACGCGACCGGCTGCGGGTGGAGAAGCGGCTCAAGCACCGCGACGGCCGGACCGTGTGGAGCAATGTGACGGTCTCGCTGATCCGCGACGGATCGGGCCGCCCGCTCTACACGCTGGCCATGGTCGAGGACGTCACCGAGCAGCGCCTGCTCGGTGACCGCCTGGCGTACCAGGCCCTGCACGACCCGCTCACCAGGCTCCCGAACCGGACCCTGTTCTTCGAGCGCCTCAACGCCGCCTTCATGCCCGCCGGTGACGAGACGTCGACCGGCGCCCCGGCGGCCGGCACCGAGGCCGGAAAGCCGGCCGGGTCCGCACCCGCGACCCTCACCGCCGAGGCACTCGCGCCCGGGGGCCCCGCCGCCGGGGCGGCCACCGCGACGGTGACGGTGCCCGCCGCCACGACGCCGGCGGCCACGCCGGGCGGCGGCCGCCCCGCCCGCCGGGTCGGGCTGTGCTACGTGGACCTGGACGGCTTCGCGGCCATCAACGAGACCCTGGGGCACCACGTCGGCGACCAGCTGCTGGTCGCGGTCGCCGCCCGGCTGGAACGCGGCTTCTCCCGGGACGACGACAGCCTGGTGGCCCGGCTCGGCGGCGACGAGTTCGCCCTCCTGGTCGCCGACAGCTCCAGCAGCGAGCAGCTGACCAGGCTGGCCGGCGAACTGATCGCCGCGCTCGAGCAGCCCTTCGACATCGCCGGGCAGCAGCTGGTGGTCACCGCCAGTGTGGGCGTGGTGGAGCGGCCCGTGCAGGAGACCACCCCCGCCGACCTGCTGAAGGACGCCGACGCCACCCTGTACTGGTCCAAGGCGGACGGCCGGGCCAGGTGGACCCTCTACGACCCCGACCGCGGCGCCCACCAGCTCACCCGGCAGCGCCTGGCCACCGCGCTGCGCCCGGCCCTGGAGCGCGGCGAGTTCACCGTCGAGTACCAGCCCCTGGTCGGGCTGGCGGACGGTGCGGTGCACGGCGCGGAGGCGCTGGTCCGCTGGCGCCACCCCCGGTACGGGACGCTCTCGCCGGACCGGTTCATCCCGCTGGCCGAAGAGTCCGGCGCGATCGTGCCGCTGGGCAAGTGGGTGCTGGAGGAGTCCTGCCGACAGGCCCGGCAGTGGATGGCGGAGTTCCCGGACGCCGAGACCTTCGTGAGCGTCAATCTGGCGGCCCGCCAGATCTGGGACTCCGATGTGGTGGCCGATGTCGCCCAGGTGCTGGAGCGCACCGGGCTGCCGCCCCGGCTGCTGCAGTTGGAGATCACCGAGAGCGCCGTGCTCGGGCCGGGGGGCCGCCCGGTGCAGGCGCTCCAGGCGCTGGCCGACATGGGCGTCCGGATCGCCATCGACGACTTCGGGACGGGCTACTCCAACCTCGCCTACCTCTCCCGGCTCCCGGTCCACGTGCTGAAGCTGGACGGCAGCTTCATCGAGGGCTTCCGCGACCCGGCGCCGGGCGGCCGCCCGGACAACCGGTTCCGGCGCGCCGACGCGGACGAGCAGATCGTCGGCGCGATGGTGCAGCTCGCCCACGCCCTCGGACTGACCGTGACGGCGGAGGGCATCGAGAACGCCTCGCAGGCCGAACGGCTCCGCCTCACCGGCTGTGACACGGCCCAGGGCTGGTACTTCGCCAAGCCCGGTGAGGCGGAGCGGGTCGCCGCCATGCTCCGTGCCAGGCAGGCCGGTTGAGCGTCCCGGCCGGGGCGGCGCCGATCAGCCGAGGCCGTACGCCTCGGCGATCAGGGCGTACGAGCGGATCCGGGCCTCGTGGCCGTGGATGTGCGAGGTGACCATGAGTTCGTCCGCGCCGGTCCGCTTGCGCAGGACCTCCAGGCCGTCGGCCACCTCGCCGGGCGCGCCGAGGACGACGTTGCCGAGCCAGCTGTCGAGGAAGTCCGCCTCGGCCTGGCTGTAGGGGTGGGAGGCCGCCTGCTCGGGGGTCGGGATGAGATCCGGTGTGCCGCGCCGCAGCCGCAGCATGGCCAGCGCCCCCGACATCGCCAGGCGCCGGGCCTCGGCCGCGCTGTCGGCGGCCACCGCGCCGACGCCGATCAGCGCGTAGGGCTCGTCCAGTACGGCGGACGGCTGGAAGGTGGAGCGGTAGAGGTCCAGCGCGGGGACGGTGTTGGCGGCGCTGAAGTGGTGGGCGAAGGCGAAGGGCAGGCCGAGCCGGCCCGCCAGCCGGGCGCTGAAGCCGGACGAGCCCAGCAGCCATATCGGCGGACGGGTCCGGCTCCTGGGCACCGCGGTCAGCCGCGCGTAGGGGTGGCCGTCCGGGAAGTCGCCGTCCAGGAAGTGGGTGAGCTCGGACAGCTGGCGGGGGAAGTCCTCGGCGTCCTCGGCGGTGCCGCGGCGCAGCGCGCGGACCGTGGCCGGATCAGTGCCGGGGGCCCGGCCGAGGCCGAGGTCCACCCGGCCCGGGTGCAGCGCCTCCAGCAGGCCGAACTGCTCGGCGATGGCGAGCGGGGCGTGGTTGGGGAGCATGACGCCGCCCGAGCCGAGCCGCAGCGTACGGGTGTGCGCGCCCAGGTGGGCGAGCAGGACGGCCGGTGTGGAGCTGGCGACCCCCGGCATGCCGTGGTGCTCGGCCACCCAGAAGCGGTGGTAGCCCAGGCTCTCGGCGGTGCGGGCGAGTTCGGTGGTGGCCGCCAGCGCCTCACCGGGTGTGTAGCCCTCCCCGACCGTCGCCAGGTCGAGGATGGACAGCGGTGCGGGTGCGGCGCCCCGGGGCACGCCGCGGACCGGGTCGGGGAGTTCCTGCCCGCCGCCTCGTGCCGCGCCGGTCGCCAGCTCGTCCTCGGTGGCCATGCCTCGCTCCTCCTGCTCGACCTGATCGGTTGCGGGACTCCGCTCCCGCCTGCGGGGTCAACCCGGATGCGGCTCGGGCTGTTCCCGCGACAGGCCTGCGGGGCCCGAGGGGCGTACCGCGTGCCGCGGTGAAGGCGCGGAGCGGGCCCGGGTCCGCCGGAGCTGCGACGGTGCGCCGGACTGCCGGTGCGTGCGCGGCTTCGGCAGCACTCACCCGTCACACGGTCGAGGTTGCGTCAAGCCCCTTTCCCTGCAGTCGATTTGCCCTGCGGCAGCGCAGCTCGCGCCGCTCGGGGCGCCAAAGGGCCGAGGGTCCAGGTGGCGGCTTTTCGCCAACGCAGGAACTCGCCAGGCGAACGGGTCGCGCGAGCGGTCCGGCTTCGGGCAACCTACTGGTCAGTGAGGGTCGAGCAGTCGGGTCTCACCCATCGGCAAGGCAGGCGGGCTGGACCAGTTCCGCCTGACCCCGACGAGCCCCCGGAGCGGCATCCCGCTCCGGGGGCTCTCCCAATGTCCGGCCGCGGAAGTTCCGGCCCGGGACGGCCCGCCCCCGCGCCTGTGATCCCGCCCACGCCGGGGTGCTTCAAGGCATGAAGTGTCGAAGCGTTAGCGTTGTCCCTCGCAGCCACCTGTTCCTCCGGGCGGTCTGGAGGGAGAACGACCTTGGGTGCCATAGCGCTGATCGGCCCTGCCTGGATATGCGTCCTGGCACTCTGCGCCGTCCTCGGCGACGCGCTGCTCCCCTTCCTGCCGAGCGGCACGCTGGTGATCCTGGCCGTGCTCAGGACTTCGCAGGTCGCCGGCGCCCCGGTGCTCCTGGCGCTCGGTGTGGCGCTGGCGTCCTTCCTCGGTGATCTCCTGCTGCTGTCGCTGGCCCGCCGGGGCGCACCACTGGTGGACCGGCGACTGGCGGGCAAGCCGCAGCTGGCGGCCAGTGTCGAGCGCGTCCGGCAGAGCCTGTCCGGCCGGAGCAGGCGTGCCGCGGCCGCCATGGTGATCATCGCCCGGTTCGTGCCGGCCGGACGCACGGTACTCGATCTCGCCGTGGGGCACTCCCCCGGCCAGTCCCGCGGCTTCCTGCGCTGGTCCGCACTGGCCGCGGTGGTCTGGGCCGGGTACATCGTCACGCTGGGCTGGCTCAACAGCCACTGGTTCGACACCGCCTGGCTCAGCCTGGCCGTCTCCTGCTGCGCGGCGACGGCGATCAGCTCCACCGTCGCCCGGATGATCCGCCGGCACCGCCGCCAGTCGGTCTGACACCCGCCGCCAGCTCCCTCTTCACATCACCCTCACCAGTCCCCACCTGCACTGATTCCCACCCGGCGGGGCGGGCGAAGTGTCTCAGGACGGCAACAGTGACCCCATGGCCGGATCCGTCCGGGTCGTCGCTGCGTAATGACCGGTAGTAGGTAGAGACCCTTGGATGGTGGTCTTTACCTATGACATCCTGAAGAGGTAATAGTCAGCTATGTCCGTTTTCCCCTGGACGTCCGGATGCCCTCGCCGGGGCCTCCGGACTTTGTTCTGGGCTCGGACGCCAACCGGCAGGGGAGACCATGAGCACCATCTCGCGCAGGGCCATGCTGAGCGCCGCGGCCGCCACCGCGGCGCTGGGAGCCGTGACAGCCTGTTCGAGTGGCAGCGGCCCCGCCTCGGACGCGAAGGGCTCCGGGGACGGCGGGAGCGGTGGCGGCAGCGGCAAGCCGAGCGCTCCCGCGGTCAAGGGCACGCCGATCGGGGACGGTTCGACCTCCGACACCGGGGCCCAGCCCAACCAGCCGAAGCCGGAGAAGCTGGGGCCGGGTGAGCGTCCGCCGCAGTTCGTGGTGTTCTCCTGGGACGGTGCCGGCGGCACCGACGACGGGCAGTTCCCCCGGTTCCTCAAGCTGGCCGAGGAGCACAAGGCCTCCATGACCTTCTTCCTCTCCGGCATCTACGCGCTGCCGAAGGGCAAGTCGAGCCTCTACCACCCGCCGAAGCACTCGGTCGGCGCCTCCGACATCCCGTACCTGTCGGACGGGGCGGTGAAGAACACGCTGAAGCTGGTCACCCAGGCGTGGCTGGCCGGGCACGAGATAGGCACCCACTTCAACGGGCACTTCTGTTCCAGTCGGCCGGACGGCAACGGGGTCAACAAGTGGAGCCCGGAGGACTGGGAGAGCGAGATCGAGCAGGCCGTCTCGTTCGTGACCCAGTGGCGCACCAACACCGGCTTCACCGACGTCGATCCGCTGCCCTTCGACTACCGCAAGGAGCTGATCGGCGGCCGCACCCCGTGCTTGGAGGGCCAGCAGGCGCTGCTGCCGACCGCCGCCAAGCTGGGCTGGAAGTACGACGCCAGTTCGCCCGGCGGCCAGCAGATCTGGCCGCAGAAGGTCCAGGGCGGGAAGATATGGGACTTCCCCCTGCAGGGCATACCCTTCCCCGGGCACGGCTTCCAGGTGCTGTCGATGGACTACAACATCCTGGCCAACCAGTCCGGCGGCAGCACCAAGGGCGACCCGGGCAAGTACGAGGAGTGGCGCGACCAGGCCAAGGGGGCGTACCTGGCCGGCTTCAACCGCGCCTACACCACCAACCGGGCGCCGTTCTTCATCGGCAACCACTTCGAGCAGTGGAACGGCGGCATCTACATGGACGCCGTCGAGGAGACCCTGAAGGCGATCGCGGGCAAGCCCGAGGTCCGGCTGGTCTCCTTCCGCCAGCTGGTGGAGTGGCTGGAGGTCCAGGACGAGTCCACCCTGCGCAAGCTGCGGACGCTGGGCGTCGGCAAGGAGCCCGCGGGCGGCTGGGAGAGCTTCCTGGGCTCGGCCGGGTGAGCGGCGCGGGCTGAGCCCGCCGGGCGCAGGCGGAGCGGAACCCGCGCGGCGGTACACGCCTTCCGGGGGTCGGTCGGGGTCCTGGAGTGCCGCGGGTCTGGCCGGAACCCTTGGCGGGGCCGGTCCGCCGCAGTATGTGGCAGGACGCCGCTTCGGTGACAGTGGCTGTGTGTCCGTCAGCCATACCCGGTGGCCCGTACGGCGTTGCGGTCCGTTGGACCGTCGAGGTGGCCGCCGGGCACACACCGGACGAGGTCCCGCGCCCTCGCTTGGCGCGCACTCCCCACGGTCGTCCCCACGACGCTCCCGACGCCTCCCGTGCCCCCGGTGCCACCAGCCGCCGCCCCGGTACGTCACGGCCGGACCTGGCTACCCGCCACTAGCACCGATCAGCCGCGAAGCGTACCGATTCCGCCAGATCTTCACTCCCAGGGCAAGGTCGTCTCCGGGATCGGTTGCGATCACCCTTGGCGCTGAGGAGAGTTGACAGGTAGTCACGAGCCGCCGAACCACATCCACTCCTCGACTGCGGCGACAAGCCGATTCGCCACAACTCCGAATCAGCACCGGCCACCGGGGCCATGCCTCCGGCGGGGTGGCGCGCTCGTTCCAAGCCGAAGCAGTGACGGTCCTTCAGCCGCCGCGGCCTCGGCGGTTCACCAGACGTGCTTCGATCTGGAGACCGCAGCTCCAGACGGCGGGCCCGGGGGGACTCGCCGGCACCTAGTTCAGGGGCAGCAACAGGGCCGCGACAGCACGGCCCTCGGGGGGAGTCACCGCCATGCCGACGACCGAGGCATACCCACAACCACCGATGCCGGAGCACACCCGGACCCACACGCCTCACCAGACACTCCAGGAACACCGCCGTCCCTCCGGGTCGATCGACCGAATCGAACCGCCGTACGACTACGAGCACTTCAGCCGCCTCGCCGGCCCGCTGACCGAGCCGCCCGCCGGGACGCCGTACCGGGTCCAGTACCGCAGCCTGCTGAGCGAGGAGCCGCACCGGATCCGCGCCGCCCTGCTGCTGATCGCCGCGCCCGTGGTCGAGGCGGTCCTGCTGGTCTGGCTGCTGCTGCCGGGACACTGGCCACTGCGGCCGGGCGAGACCCAGCCGTGGCTGCCGGCCGCCGACAAGGTGATGATCGCGATCATCGCCCTGATCGAGGCCTTCCGGCTGGTCAACGTCGTCTCCAACGCGCACGCCACGCTGGTCGCCCGCGATCCGGTCCCGGTGCTTGCGCAGACCGGCACCAGGGTCGCGTTCCTCACCACCTGCGTGCCGGGCAAGGAGCCGCCGGAGATGGTCCGGGCGACCCTGACGGCCGCGCTCGCCGTCCGGCACGACGGGCCGTACGACGTCTGGCTGCTGGACGAGGGCGACGATGCCGAAATGCGAAGCCTGTGCGCCGAGTTGGGGGTGCACCACTTCAGCCGCCACGGCATCGGACGGTGGAACCAACCCAAGGGCCGCTTCCGCGCCCGCACCAAGCACGGCAACTACAACAGCTGGCTCGACGAACACGGCGAGGACTACGACTTCTGGGTCTCGGTGGACACCGACCACGTCCCGCTGCCCGACTTCTGCGAGCGGATGCTCGGCTACTTCCGCGACCCGGACGTCGCGTTCGTGGTCGGCCCGCAGGTGTACGGGAACTACGGCAGCTCACCGTCGGCCGTCACCAGGTTCTCCGAGAGCCAGCAGTTCCTCTTCCACGCGCTGATCCAGCGGGCCGGGAATCGTTACGGCGCACCGATGTTCGTCGGCACCAACAACGCCGTACGGCTCAGGGCGCTGCGGTCCATCGGCGGGCTCTACGACTCGATCACCGAGGACATGGCGACCGGCCTGGAGTTCCACCGCCGGCGCAACCCCGCGACCGGCGCGCGGTGGAAGTCGGTCTACACCCCGGACGTGCTGGCCGTCGGCGAGGGGCCGTCCTCCTGGACGGACTTCTTCTCGCAGCAACTGCGCTGGAGCCGCGGTACCTACGAGACCATCCTCACCCAGTACTGGCGGGCCGCCTGGCGGCTGTCGCCCGGCCAGCTGCTCAACTACACGCTGATGGTGTGCTTCTACCCGATGGCAGCGCTCACCTGGCTGCTCGGCGGCCTCTCCAGCGTGCTCTACCTCGGCTTCGGGGCCTCCGGAGTGCACGTCTCCTCCGAGATCTGGATGATGCTCTACAGCGACGCCGCCGCCCTCCAGGTGCTGCTCTACACCTGGAACCGCAAGCACAACGTCAGCCCGCACGAGCCGGCCGGGTCCTCCGGGGTCGCCGGGATGGTGATGTCCGCGCTCTGCGGGCCCGTCTACGCCGCCTCGCTGCTGCAGGCCGCGCTGCGCCGCAGGAGCCGCTTCGTGGTCACCCCGAAGGGCGACTCCGCCAGCCCCGACCGGGCGGCCACCTTCCGCATCCACCTGTTCTGGGTGCTGGTCTTCGGCGGCTCGGTAGCCGCCTCCTTCGTCACCGGCCACGACCACGTCGCCATGCGGACGTGGGCCTGCATCGCGCTGTTCTCCAGCCTGCTGCCGATGCTCATCCGGGCGTACGACCGGCTGATCCGGCGCGCCAGCGCCTGATCCGGCGCCTTCCGCCCGTTCACACCACCCGCACCAGCTCCACTGGGGGACCCGTCATGAAGATCCGCCACACCGGCGGCCGGACCAGGCGCTACGCGCTGGGCAGCACCGTCGCGCTGGTCGTCGCCGGCATGAACGCGCCGGCCGTCCTCGGCTTCGCCGGTGACCAGTACCACCAGTACGTCATCAACCAGCCCGGCTACAAGGCCGAGTACGGCCACTGGCAGACCCTCGAACTTCCCACCCAATTCCGGGTCGACGCGATCCACGCCACCCTGCTGCGCACCGGGAAGATCCTGATCGTCGCGGGCTCCGGCAACGACCAGCAGGCCTTCGACGCCGGCACCTTCAAGACCCTGCTCTGGGACCCGGTGAAGAGCACCTACAAACTGATACCCACCCCCGTGGACATGTTCTGCGGCGGACACACCTCGCTCCCCGACGGCCGGGTCCTGGTGGCCGGCGGCACCCTGCGCTACGAGCAGCTGGACGGCGCGGTCAAGAAGGCCGCCGGCACCATGCGGGTGCGCAACGAGAACCCGGACGCCCCGCGCACCTTCCCCAAGGGCACCGTCTTCACCGGCCCGGGCGGCCGCGAGTACGTCTCCACCGCCCCGGTCACCGTCCCCGCCGCCACCAAGACGGTCGCCAGGACCGCGGACGGCCGGACCGAAGCCACCGTCACCGCCGGGGAGCGGCAGGTCTTCGTCGAGGCCGTCTCCGAGGGCGCCTCCTACGTCGACCAGAACCCGGCCCAGTACCGGATCAAGGGCCTCACCGGCGCCGACGCCCGCAACCTCTACGGCATGGGCGGCAAGATGACCCTGGACAAGCAGGACTTCCAGGGCATCCGCAGCGCCTACGAGTTCAACCCGGACACCGAACTCTACGAGCAGGTCCCGGACATGGCGTACGCCCGCTGGTACCCGACCCTCACCGGGCTCGGCGACGGCAAGGTGGTCACGGTCTCCGGCCTGGACGACACCGGCCAGATCCTCAGCGGCAACGACAACGAGCTGTTCGACCCGGCGACCCGCACCTGGTCCAAGGCCCCCGACCGGTACTTCCCGACCTACCCGTCGCTCTTCCTGACCGCCTCCGGCAAGCTCTTCTACTCCGGCTCCAACGCGGGATACGGCCCGGCCGACAAGGGCCGCACCCCCGGCCTGTGGGACCTGAAGAACAACAGCTTCCAGACCGTCGACGGCCTGCGCGACCCGGACCAGCTGGAGACCTCCTCCTCGGTGCTGCTGCCGCCCGCCCAGTCGCAGAAGGTGATGGTGCTGGGCGGCGGCGGGGTCGGCGAGTCCCCGGCCTCCACCGCCCGGACCGGCATCGCCGACCTGGGCGCGGCCGAGCCGCACTTCGTCTCCGGCCCGGACCTGCCCGCCGGCGGCACCCGCTACCTCAACAGCGTGATCCTGCCCGACGACACCGTCTTCACCACCGGCGGCTCCAGCGACTACCGCGGCAAGAGGCGCAGCGACCTGCTGAAGGCGCAGACGTACCACCCCGACAGCAACACCTTCAGCACCGCCGCCGCGCCGACCGTCGGCCGGGACTACCACTCGGAGGCCCTGCTGCTCCCCGACGGCCGGGTGGTCGTGCTCGGCTCCAACCCGCTGTTCGCCGACAAGGCCGACACCCAGCCGGCCGAGTTCGAGCAGCGGATCGAGGTCTACTCCCCGGCGTACCTGTACCACGGGCAGCGGCCCGAGATCACCGCCGCGCCCGGCCGGGCGAGCCTCGGCAGCGAGATCACCGTGGCCGCCCCGGCCCCGGATCGGATCGCCACCGCCAAGCTGATCCGGCCGAGCTCGGTCACCCACGCCACCGACGTCGAGCAGCGCTCGGTCGCCCTGGACATCACCGGACGCGGCGCCACCGGGATGACCCTCTCGCTGCCGCGCAACCCCGACCTGCTGCCGCCGGGCTGGTACATGCTCTTCGCCACCGACCGCAACGGGACGCCCTCGGTGGCGCGCTGGATCCACATCACCGACTGACCTTCGACGGCGGCCGGTCCGGGGGCGGTCCGCTTCCCCGGGGGCGGCCGCCGCCCGGTCAGCTGCGGGCCAGCCCCAGGGCGTACGGGAGCCAGAACTCGCCCGCCCTGGGCTCGCCACGGCCGCAGTCGCCGTCGGACTCGCCCGGGTTCTTGATCCAGAGGTAGGCGTCCACCCCCGGCCGCCCGGTCCCGGTGGTCGGCGTCTCGCCCAGCGCCCGCCCGGCCGGATTGCACCAGTCGCGGTCCCCGAGCGGGCCGTTGCCGTTGCGGCTGGTGTCGATCACGTAGTGCTTGCCGTCGAGCAGCCCGGACAGCTTGTCGCCGTACTCCGAACTCTGCTCGGTGGTGTAGAAGTTGGAGACGTTGACGGAGAAGCCGTCGGCCTCGGCGATCCCGGAGCGGCGCAGCGCGTCGGCGAGCCGGTCCTGGTCCTTGAGCCAGCCCGCGTTGCCCGCGTCCAGGTACACCCGGACCTTGGGGTGCTCCTTCAACTCCCGTACCGCGTACGCCAGCAGGTCGTAGCGCTCGGCGGCGGCCGCCTCCGTCACCCCGCAGCCGTCCAGGGTGTGTGCCACGGCGTCCGGCTCCAGGATCACCCAGGCGGCCCGGTCGGCCAGGCCGGCGGCGAGGGCGGCGATCCAGTCCCGGTAGGCGGCCGCGTCGGCGGCTCCGCCGGCCGAGAACTGCCCGCAGTCGCGGTGGGGTATGTCGTACGCGACGATCAGCGCGGTGCGGCCGACCGCGGCGGCCTTGATGGTCAGCTCCTCGGCCTTGGCCCGGGCGTCCTGGCCACCGAGCCAGAGTGCCGAGGGCTGGTCGGCGATCCTGGTCAGGGTCTTCGCGTCCGAGTCCTTGGCCTTCGCCAACTCCATCGCGGCGGAGCTCTGGTCGGAGATGTAGAAGGCCTGCCCCGGCTGCTGCCCGAGCAGCCTGCCGGGACCGACGGCCGGCTTCGCGCCCCCCGACGCCACACCGCCGCACCCGGCCACCGCACCCGCCGACAGCGCCGCCAGTGCGGCCGCCGCAACCACTCGCCACCCCAGGCGCCCCACGACTGCCCCTCCCCACCTTCGCGGTCGGCACCAGCTTCGCACAGCCGGTGCCGACCGGGGCGCCATCGCCGACAAGTGTGCGGCGAGCGGGGGTTGGGATTGTCGAGTGGCGGCGTCAGGCGGACGCGAGGTCCGGCACCCGCCAGTCGATCGGCTCCGAACCGAAGCCCGCCAGCGCCTCGTTGATCTGCGAGAACGGACGGCTACCGAAGAACAGCTTGGCCGACAGCGGCGACGGGTGCGCCCCCTGCACCACCACGTGCCGCGAGGTGTCGATCAGCGGCAGCTTCTTCTTGGCGTAGTTGCCCCAGAGCACGAAGACACAGGGCTGCTCACGGTCGCTGACCGCCTTGATCACCGCGTCGGTGAACTTCTCCCAGCCCTTGCCCTTGTGCGAGTTGGCCTCATGGGCGCGGACCGTCAGCACCGCGTTGAGCAGCAGCACGCCCTGCTCGGCCCAGTGCATCAGATAGCCGTTGTCCGGCGCCGGAACGCCGAGGTCGGCGTGCAGCTCCTTGAAGATGTTCCGCAACGAGGGCGGAGTCTTGGTGCCGGGCAGCACCGAGAAGCTCATGCCGTGCGCCTGGCCGTCGTCGTGGTACGGGTCCTGACCGAGCACCAGGACGCGGACGTCCTGGTAGGGCGTGGCCTCCAGCGCCGAGAACTCCTGACCGCTCGGCGGGAAGACCTGGTGCTCGGCCCGCTGCTGCGCCACGAACTTCGCCAGCTCCGCGAAGTACGGCTTCTCCAGCTCCCCCGCCAGCGCCTCGCGCCAGGACTCCGGCACCTCGAACTCCGTGCCCACGGCCACCTCAGCCAGCTCCGTCACGACTCAACCTCCCACCGGGCCGCGCCCGGACCGCACGTCCACTTGCACCGAGAACGCTACACAGACCCACCGACAACGCCCGCCCCGGGCGGGAAGCCGCCCGGGGCGCGAGGAAGCACGGTGGAACGCCCCGGCCCCAGGCCGGAGCGAGGACCGGTCAGATCAGCTCGATCAGGTCCGCGACCGAGGCGACCACCCGGCCCGGCCGGTACGGGTAGCGCTCGACGTCCTCCGCACTGGTTAGCCCGGTGAGCACCAGGATGGTCTCCAGACCGGCCTCCATGCCCGACACGATGTCGGTGTCCATCCGGTCACCGATCATCGCCGTGCTCTCCGAGTGCGCACCGGCGGTGTTCAGCGCCTCCCGCATCATCAGCGGGTTGGGCTTGCCCACGAAGTACGGCTCCACCCCGGTCGCCTTGGTGATCAGCGCCGCGACCGAGCCGGTGGCCGGCAGCACGCCCTCGGTGGACGGGCCGGTCTCGTCCGGGTTGGTGCAGATGAACCGGGCACCCGCGTTTATCAGCCGGATCGCCTTGGTGAGCGCCTCGAAGCTGTAGGTGCGGGTCTCGCCGAGCACCACGTAGTCGGGGTTGTTGTCGGTCAGCACATAGCCGGCCTGGTACAGCGCGGTGGTCAGCCCGGCCTCGCCGATGACGTACGCGGTGCCGCCGGGCCGCTGGCCCTTGAGGAACTTCGCGGTCGCCAGCGCGGAGGTCCAGATGCACTCCTCCGGCACCTCAAGGCCCATCCCGGCGAGCCGGGCGCTGAGGTCGCGAGGGGTGTAGATCGAGTTGTTGGTCAGCACCAGGAACGGCTTGCCGGACTCGCGCAGACGCCGGAGGAACTCCTCCGCGCCCGGGATCGGCGTGCCTTCGTGGATGAGGACGCCGTCCATGTCGGTCAGCCAGGACTCGATGGGCTTGCGGTCTGCCACGTGCATGTCTCCAGAGGTCGTGCGTGGTGGTACGGACGTCATCCGGCCGTACGGAACTGCGAACCCGACCGCCCGGACACAGCCGGGCGATCGGGGGTGTTACTGGCCGCCCCGACGGCTCAAGCCTAATCCGCACACATGCCCGACTGAACCACGTCCCACCTGCCGGACCGCACTGTCCTCCGCCGTATCCGAAGCCTTCACCCGGGCCGGCCGGCGCCCCCGCCGCCTCAACGGAGGCTTAAGCCGCCCATAAGCGAGCTGCTATGTCGTCAACTCCCGCGCATGGCGGGGATAGCGTACGGACACGGAGCGTTCCTCCGGGCGGTCCGCCTCCGACTCCCGGGTACCGGCCCCGCGCCCACGATCCCCCTCCCCGGCGCGCCCGGTACCCGGGTCCGGCCGCTCCGCCGGTCCGGAACCCTGCCCCGCCCCGGGCGCGGCCGATCCCGGACCGGCGGACGCGTGTCCTGTCGCCGGTCGGTCCGCGACCGCCGCAAGGGGGTGCGTGATTGAGTAGGGGGCATGAGCAGCAGCACGTCGCACCCCCCGTTCCGCGTCGGTCTGATCGGCTACGGCCTGGCCGGCTCCGCCTTCCACGCCCCGCTGATCGCCGCCACCCCCGGCCTGCGACTGGAAGCGGTGGTAACCGCCAACCCCGAGCGCCGGGACCAGCTGCGGCAGGAGCACCCGGGTGCCCGTCCGCTGGACACCCCCGAACAGCTGCTCGCCGAGGCGGACCGGATCGACCTGGTGGTGATCGCCTCGCCCAACCGCACCCATGTCCCGCTGGCCCGGGCCGCGCTGGAGGCCGGCCTGCCCACCGTGGTGGACAAGCCGCTGGCGGCCACCGCCGCCGAGGCCCGCGAGCTCTGCGAACTGTCGGCCAGGACCGGGGTGCTGCTCTCGGTGTTCCAGAACCGCCGCTGGGACGGCGACTTCCGCACCGCCCGCCGGCTGGTGGAGTCGGGCGCGCTGGGCCGGGTGCATCGCTTCGAGTCCCGGTTCGAGCGGTTCCGTCCGAAGCCCAAGGCGGGCTGGCGCGAACTGGCCGACCCGGCCGAGGCCGGCGGCACCCTCTACGACCTGGGCAGCCACCTGGTGGACCAGGCCATCACCCTGTTCGGCCCGGTCGACACGGTGTACGCGGAGATCGACGTCCGGCGGGACGGCGCGGTGGTGGACGACGACGCCTTCCTCGCCCTCACCCACTCATCCGGCGTCCGCTCGCACCTGTGGACCAGTGCGCTGGCCCCGCTCGCCGGTCCGCGGCTGCGGGTGCTCGGCGACACGGCCGGGTACGTCAAGTCCGGCATGGACCCGCAGGAGACCGATCTGCGGGCGGGCCGGCGGCCCGACGACGGCGGGGCCTGGGGCGCGGACGACCCCTCCGCGTACGGCACCCTGGGCACCGACGAGTCCTCCGCCCCGATCCCCACCGACCCGGGCGACTACCCCGCGTACTACGCCGGCATCGCCACCTCCCTCGCCGACGGCACCCCGCCGCCGGTCGACCCCCGGGACGCCGTCACCACCCTGGCCGTCCTGGAGGCCGCCCGTGCCTCCGCCGCCACGGGCAACCTCGTCCGGCTGCCGTAGCGGCGGGTGCGGGGAACCGCGGCGATCACATGGCCGCGGACGTGCCCGGCCTCGCACCCGGTTCCCCGCGCCCCCGCCCGTCCCGTACGATCGCGCTGACTGCCGTCCCAGCCCCGAAGGAGGTCGCCGTGCCGTTCGTCGCCGTACTGCTTGGCCTGCTCCGGGTGTTGACGGGTGATCTGCTGCTCGGGCCCGCGCCTCTCACGGCGGTCGCGGCCGCCGCCACCCTGGTGCTGCTGGCCGGTGTCGCCGGGACCGTGCTGGCCACCGGCCGCCTGCTCGGGGCGAGCGCCCCGGTGCTGGTCCGCTCCGGCGCGCTGCGCAGGCGCGCGTTCAAGACGGCCTTCCTCCCGCAGCGTGATCCGGACGCCCGGGGCCGCCGTCGCCCCAGGGCACCGGGTGCGGCCCTGGCGGCCGCGTAACTCCCGCTCCAGGCAACGGCCCGCGCGGCCGCCCTCCGCCGACATCTCATCCCACGAGACCCCGGAGGGCTCGCACCACCATGTCCGTCTTCGCGTTGCTCGACCCTGCCGTACACCTGGCCCACGACGCCGTCGCGGCCCTGGCCGCGTTCCTGCCGACCGCGCTCGCGATCGTCGTCTTCACCCTCTGCGTACGCCTCGCGCTGCACCCGCTGGCCCGGGCCGCCGCGCGCGGTCACAAGGCGCAGGCGCGGCTCGCCCCCGTGATCGCCGAACTGCGGCGCAAGCACGCCGAGCAGCCGGAGAAGCTGCGGTCCGCGCTGGCCGAGCTGTACCGCGCGGAGCGGGTGTCACCGGTCGCGGGCTGCCTGCCGGCCCTGGCGCAGGCCCCCTTCTTCTCGGTGATGTACCGCCTGTTCACCACGCCCGATGACCTGCTGCACCACACGGTGTTCGGCGTTCCGCTCGGGCTGCACGCGGGCGCCGCGCACGGCCAGGGCCAGTTGCTGGTCTTCGGCCTGCTGTACGCGGCCCTGGCCGGTGTCGGCCTGCTGTCCTTCCGGAGCGCCCGGCGGTCGGTGACGGATCCGACGGCTCCCGGTGCGGCGCTGATGCCGTACCTCTCGTTCGGCACCGTGCTGTTCGCCGCGCTGGTCCCGCTCGCGGCGGGGATCTACCTGCTCACCACCACCGCGTGGAGCGTCGCCGAGCGCGCCTGGCTGCACCGGGGCAGCCGGCCCCGTCAGCCCCTGGCGGTCCAGCCCGCGAGGTAGTCGTCGATCTCGGCGGTCAGCCGGGCCTTGCCGCTCCCGTCCAGGAAGGAGGCCTCGACGGCGTTCCGGGCGAGGGCGGCGACACCGGCCTCGTCCAGGCCGAGCAGGCGGGCGGCGACCGCGTACTCGGTGTTGAGGTCGGTGCCGAACATCGGCGGGTCGTCGCTGTTGACCGTGACGAGCAGGCCCGCGTCGACCATCTGCCTGATCGGGTGGTCCTCCATCCGATCGACGGCCCGGGTGGCGATGTTGGAGGTCGGGCAGACCTCCAGCGGGATACGGTGCTCGCCGAGGTGGTCCAGCAGCGCCGGGTCCTTGACCGCCTGGGTGCCGTGGCCGATCCGCTCGGCGCCCAGCACCCGGATGGCGTCCCAGACCGTCTCCGGTCCGGTGGTCTCACCGGCGTGCGGGACGCTGTGCAGGCCGGCCGCCCGGGCCCGGTCGAAGTAGGGCTTGAACTGCGGGCGCGGCACGCCGATCTCCGGTCCGCCGAGCCCGAAGCTGACCAGGCCCTCGGGTGCCAGCTCGACGGCCATCCGGGCGGTCTCCTCGGCGCTCGCCAGTCCGGCCTCGCCGGGGATGTCGAAGCACCAGCGCAGCACCACGCCGAGGTCGCGCTCGGCGGTGATCCGGGCGTCCTCGATCGCCTCCATGAAGGCGACGTCCGGGATGCCGCGGTTGGTGGAGGAGTAGGGGGTGACGGTCAGCTCGGCGTAGCGGATCTGCTGGCGGGCCATGTCCTCGGCCACGCCGTAGGTGAGCGCCCGGACGTCCTCGGCGTCCCTGATCAGGTCGACGACGCTCAGGTAGACCTCGACGAAGTGCGCGAAGTCGGTGAAGGTGAAGTACTCGGCGAGCGCCGCCGGGTCGGTCGGCACCTTGGTCTTCCCCGCGTGGCGGGCGGCCAGTTCCGCGACCACCCGGGGCGAGGCCGAACCGACGTGGTGCACGTGCAGTTCCGCCTTCGGCATGCCGGCGATGAACGCCTCGATCCCGTTCTTGCCCTCGGCCACAGGACACTCCTCTTCGCCTATTGGTTCGATCCTGCATGCTAACCGCCCAGCGCCACCGCCACGGTGTGGATCAGCAGACCGGCCAGCGCACCGACCACCGTGCCGTTGATCCGGATGAACTGCAGGTCCCGGCCCACATTGGCCTCGATCTTCCGCGAGGCCTCGTCGGCGTCCCAGCCGGCCACGGTCTCCGAGATCAGCGAGGTGATCTCGGTCCGGTAGGTCTCCACCACGTACTGGGCGGCGTCCTGGAGCCAGCCGTCGGTCTTGGCCTGGAGCCTGGCGTCGGTGGCGAGGCGGTGTCCGAAGGAGCGCAGCCCGGCCGCTATCCGGCGGCGCAGCTCGCTGTGCTCGTCCTCGGCGGCGCTCAGCACCAGGGTGCGGACGGCCGCCCAGGAGGAGGCGATCAGGTCCTGCACCTCGGGGCGGGCCAGCAGGTCGGACTTGGCCCGTTCGACCCGGGCGATGGTCGGGGGGTCGTGCTGGAGCTCGGTGGCGAAGTCGGTGAGGAAGTTGTCGATCGCGCCCCGGGCCGGGTGCTCGGGCTCGTCCCTGATGTCGGTGACGAAGCGCATCAGCTCCTTGTAGACCCGTTCGCCGACCTGCTGGTCGATGAACTTGGGCGTCCAGAGCGGCGTCCGCTGGGTGACCCGCTGCACCACCTCCTCGTGGTGCACGGTCAGCCAGTCGTGCGCGCGGACGGCGATCAGGTCGACCACCCCCCGGTGGCCGCCGTCCGAGACCACCTTGCCGAGCAGCCGCCCGGCCGGTTCGGCGATCGAGGTGGCGGCGGCCCGTCTGGTCACGGCCTCGGCCACCACCGCCTGGACGTCCTCGTCGCGCAGCACCGCGAGTACGCCGCGCAGGGCGGCCGCGCTCTCCTTGGTGACCCGCTCGGCGCTGCCGGGGGCGGCCAGCCACTCGCCCAGCCGCCGGGCGATCCCGATCACGGCGAGCCGCTCGCGCACCACACGGCCGGACAGGAAGTTCTCGCCGACGAAGTCGCCCAGGGCCTTGCCGAAGGCGTCCTTCTTGGTGGGGATGATCGCGGTGTGCGGGATGGGCAGGCCGAACGGGCGGCGGAACAGCGCGGTCACGGCGAACCAGTCCGCCAGGGCGCCGACCATGCCGGCCTCGGCGGCCGCCGCGACGTACCCGGACCAGGCGCCCGCGCCCGCCCCCCGGGCCCAGGTCGCCAGGCCGAACACCACCGTCGCGAAGGCCAGCAGGCCGGTCGCGATGGTCTTCATCCGCCGGACGCCCCGGCGCTTCTCCTCGTCGGCCGCGGTGAAGCTGATCCCGGCGGCCGCCCTGACCCTCTGATCCACACTCACCCGCCCAGTCTGCCCCGCAGGCCCCGGGCGGGGGCCGTCCACCCCGCCGATATCCGGGTCAAACCGGGGTGCCCTCAAGGGGGAACCCCGGGGCGGGGCGGGAACCAGGGATACGGGCGGTGGCCGACCAGCGGGTCCGGGCACGCGGTGAGGTACGGCATGGTGTCGTAGACCGCGATCACCACGCTGACGTCGGGTGGTGCGCTCGGCCGCACCGCCCCTCGGGAAGCTGTCGCCCCTCGTGAAGTCACAAGGGGTTCAACGGCCTTGGGGCGGCACGGTCACCGCCCATCACCCTGACATCCCAATGGCGGGATCGCTCCGCCGGACCGGCCGCTCAGCGGGCCCGGCGGCCCGCCGCCAGCGGTGCCAGCGCGCCCATGGCGACCCAGAGGACGGCCACCGCGCAGACTCCCGGCCAGCCCCAGCGCCCGAACGCCGCACCCGCCAGCGCGGAGGCGGTGGCGCCGGCCGCGAAGGCGGCGACCACATAGGCGGTGTTGGCCGTGGACGGGGCGTCGGTCGCCGCGAGTGCCCTGGTCTGGTTGGCGACCTGGCCGGCCACCAGTCCCGCGTGCACCAGGACCGCTCCCGCGCACAGCGCCGCGATCCTCTGCCCGCCCCACCAGAACAGCAGCAGGGAGAGCGCCACGGCCCCGTACGACAGCGCGACCACCCGGGCCGCCCCGAGCCGTCCGGTCCATCGGCCGGCCAGCGGCGCCACCACCGAGGAGGCCAACCCGAACAGGCCGAACATGCCTGCCGCGGCGGTGGAGAGCCCGTACCGCGGCCCGGTCAGCAGTAGGGCCAGGGTCGTCCACACCGCGCTCCAGCCGCCGTAGAGCCCGGCCTGCCGCAGGCAGGCGGTGCGCAGCTCGGCCGAACCGGCGAGCAGCCGCGGCAACGAGGCGATCGCCCGCAGCGGCGAGCTCCGCCGAGGGGCCCTGGCCTCCCGGGGCAGCAGCGCGGCGGTGGTCAGCCCGACGATCAGGGTCAGCACCGCCGCACCGAAGTAGACCGACCGCCAGCCGTACGCCTGTCCGGCCAGCCCTCCGAGCACCCGGGCGGCCACCACGCCGGTGAACAGACCCGAAACCACGATCCCCACCTGGCGGGCCCGGTCCGCCACCGGGGCCCGCTCGGCGATCAACGGCACCAGCAGCTGCGGGATCACGGTCGCCGCGCACACCGCGAAGACCGCGGCGGCGAGGGCCGGCAGGCCCGTAGAGGTTCCGGCGCCGACCAGGGCGACGGCGGCGACGATGGACAGTCCGCCGACCAGTCTGCGCCTGGGGACCGTGTCACCGAGCGGGGCGAAGAGCAACAGGCCCGCAGCGTAGCCGAGTTGGGCCACGGAGGCGACCCATCCCGCGGCCGAGGCGGGCACCCCGAAGCTCCGGGCGATCAGGCCGAGCAAGGGCTGGGCCAGGTAGACGTTGGCGACGGTGACCGTGGTGCAGAGCGTCACGACCGCCAGCAGAACGGCGGGCGACGTCCCGTGGCGCCCGCACCCGGCGGCGGGGACTCGATCAGCTGCGACGGGTTCGGAGCCGGAGGTCCGCAGTGGGGAAACGTCCTGCCCGGTGGCGGTGGTCATTCGGACACCTCCGGCGCGAGCTGCGCGAGCACCGACGCCAGGTCGAAGTAGGCGCGACAGTGCGCGATGAGGCCGTCGGCGCCGAGCGCGAAGACGTTGACGCCCTCCCAGGCGACCGGCCGCCCGTCGGGCGTCTCACCGGCCCCCCGCCAGGTGACGGCCATCTCGCCCCCGTTCCCGTGGGCGCTGTCGGGACGGATGCCGTCGAACCGGCCGAACAGCGGCAGGACGGCCGCGAACTGGTCCCGGATCGCGGTGCGGCCTGCGAGCACGGGGGTCCCGACCGGGTCGTGGTACTCGGCGTCCGGAGCGAAGGACGCCGCCCAGGCGTCCGGGTCACCGGAGCGGGAGCCCTCGAAGAACGCGGCAACAGCGGGGGCGAGGGCAGAGGCAGAAGAGGAAGGGGAAGGGGAAGGGGCGGACACGGGGACTCCAGGTGCGATGAGATTGCAACCAACTAGTTGGTTACAACCTTGGCAGGGGCGCTCGGCAACTGTCAACCAACCAGTTGGTTGGCGACTATCCTGTTCCCATGGCAGGAACCAGGGACCCCGAGGCCACCAAGGCGCGCATCTTCGCGGCGGCCACCGCCGAATTCGCCGCCCACGGCATCGCGGGCGCCCGGATCGACCGCATCGCCCGCGAGGCCAAGGCCAACAAGCAGCTCATCTACGCCTACTTCGGCGACAAGGCACAGCTCTTCGGCCAGGTCCTGCAACAGGCGCTGGTCAGCCTCGCCGCCGCCGTCCCCGTCGACCCCGAGGACCCGGACACGTACGTCGACCGGCTGATCGAGTACCACGCCGCCCACCCCGAACTGCTCAGGCTGCTGCTCTGGGAGGGCCTGGAGTACGGCCAGGGCGAGATCCCCTTCGAGGAGCAGCGCAAGGAGCACTACCGGGCGAAGGCCGCCCGGTTCGAGACCGCCCAGCGCGAGGGCACGCTCAAGCCGGTGCTACCGCCGCAGGACCTGGTGTTCATCATCAGCGCGCTCGCCGGCTGGTCGTCGGCGGCGCCCCAGCTGCGCCGCATGCTGGTCGGCGAGACCGAGGCCGACGACATGCGCCTGCGCGAGTCCATCCGTACGGCGGCCCGGCGCCTCACCGGGCGCGAGGAGAGCGCGTAGGCGCATCAGGGGCGCGCACCTGCGCGGACGGCCCGCCATCACGGCTCGAGGACGCGCGGGACCGCGCGGCACGGGCGCCTTCCGGGCGCGGTCTCCTGCGCGCGCGGCACGGCGCGCCGTGCCGCGCGCGCGGATCAACCGACCGCCGACTCCGCGTACATCCGGGCGATGACGTCCTCGATCGCGGGCTCCCGCACCGACAGGTCGACGAGCGGGTAGCGGTCGGCGACCGCGGCGACGATCGGGGCGGCGCTGACCTGGGCGGGGAAGGCGAGCCACTGGCGCGGCCCCTCGACCCTGACCACCCGCACCCCGGGGACCTCGATCACGGGCCCGGCCTCGGCGAGGTCGACCACCAGGGTCCGCTCGCTCTGTCCGGCGGCGTGCAGCCCGTCCAGGCCGCCGTCGTAGACCACCCGTCCGTGGTCGATCACCATCACCCGGCCGCACAGCTGCTCGATGTCGACCAGGTCGTGGGTGGTGAGCAGCACGGTGGTCCCCCGCTCCGCGTTGACCTCGCGCAGGAACTCCCGCACCCGGGCCTTGCTGATCACGTCGAGGCCGATGGTCGGCTCGTCCAGGTAGAGCACCTGCGGGTCGTGCAGCAGCGCTGCGGCCAGGTCGCCGCGCATCCGCTGCCCGAGCGAGAGCTGGCGCACCGGCGTGTCCAACAGGCCTCCCAGGTCCAGCAGTTCGACGCAGCGGTCGAGGTTGGCCCGGTACCGGGCGTCGGGGATCCGGTAGATCCGGCGCGCCAGTTCGTAACTGTCGCGCAGTGGCAGGTCCCACCAGAGCGTGGTGCGTTGGCCGAAGACCACGCCGATCCGCCTGGCCAACCTGGCGCGTTCCCGGGCGGGGTCGACCCCGGCGACCCGCAGGTGTCCGCTGCTGGGGACCAGGATGCCGGTGAGCATCTTGATGGTGGTGGACTTGCCGGCGCCGTTCGGGCCGATGTAGCCGACGCACTCGCCGGCGCCGATGCCGAAGGTGAGCCCGTCCACGGCGTGCACCTCGCGCTTCTCGCGGCGCAGCCGGCCTGCCTTGGCCCGGATGGTGAAGCTGCGCCGGACGTCCCGCAGTTCGATCAGGCTCATGGTCTGGATTCCTTTCGGTGCTGGGTCAGTTGCCGGTGCCGCGGTATGCGCGCAGTCCGGCCCGCCAGAGCAGCGCGGCGGCGAGGACGCAGAGCGCGGCGGCGAGGGGGGAGGCGTACTGGAAGGCGGTGGGCAGGCCGAGCGGGTCGGGCTTGTCGAGGATGCGCAGTGCCGGCAGCCAGTTGACGAAGGCCAGGGGTACGCCGAAGACGACGCCGGCGACGAGTTCCTTGGCGAAGATGGTCGGCGGGTAGTGGATCAGGGTGGCGCCGCCGTAGGTCAGCGAGTTCTGGAGTTCCCTGGCCTCGCCCCACCAGAACTGCAGGGTGGCGCCGCCGACGAAGACGGCGCCGAAGATCACCGTTCCGCAGAGCAGCAGTACCGGCACCAGCAGCAGCCGGTCGGCGGTCCAGTGCACCGGCAGGGCGCCGAGCGACCAGCCGAGTACGGCGGCGGCCTGGAGGGGCCGGCCGAGGCGGCGCAGCGAGAACCGTTCGGCGCAGAGCTGGGCGAGCGCGGGGGCGGGTCGGATCAGCATGACGTCGAGGGTGCCGGTGCGGATCCGCTCGCCGAGGGCGTCCACACTGCCGACGAACATGTTGGCCAGCCCCAGCGCGAGGCCCGAAGTCCCGTACAGGAAGCCGAGTTCGGGTAGCGACCAGCCGCCGAGGCGGTCGGTGTGCCGGAACATCAGCAGCAGTACGACGAAGTCCAGCGAGGTGGTCGCGAGGTTGGCGACGAGCATCAGGCAGAACGAGACCCGGTAGGCCATGGTGGCGCGGATCCACATGGCGGCGACCAGCCGCCAGGAGCGCAGCGCCCACCGCAGCCGGGCCGGCCTGCTCTCGGCCGGCAGGAGTTCAGCCACCCTGGACCACCACCTTTCGGGTCGCCAGCAGCTGGGCTCCCCGGCCGGCGGCGAGCAGCAGGACGGCCCACAGCAGCTGGAAGCCGAGTCCGGTGAGCTGGGCGGTGCCGGTGCGCCGTTCCAGCAGGATGTCGGTGGGGATCTGGATCAGTGCCGCCCAGGGCAGCACATGGGCGAGTTCGCCGAGCCGACCGGGGAAGAGGCCGATCGGCAGCAGCATGCCCGAGAAGAACATCGCGACCACCAGCATCACCGCCCGGATGCCCTCCGAGTCGTGCAGCCAGAAGCCGGTGATCGAGACGAGGAAGCGCAGTCCGAAGCTGACCACCACGGCGAGCAGGACGGCCAGCAGGAAGACCGCCCAGACCAGCGGGTCGGCGGGCAGCGCGAGGTCGAAGGCGAGTGAGCCCGCCAGGGTGGGCAGCGCGCCCCGGGCGAACAGGTGGAAGGCGGCCCGGCCGAGGTCGGTGGCCAGCCACCAGCCCTGGAAGTCCACCGGCCGGTAGAGGTCGACTGCGATGTCCCCGCTGCGGAAGCGCTCCTGGACCTCGTCCTGGAAGCCGCCGCCCCAGACCGCGACGGTGACCAGCAGGGACTGGCTGATCCAGATGTAGCTGACGGCCTGGGCGGTGTCGTAGCCGCCGAGTCCGGGCCTGGCCTGCCAGAGGGCGAGGAAGGTGTAGGCGAGGATGAAGCCGAAGACGGTGTTGGTGACGGCGCCCGCGACGGTGGCCGCACGGTAGGTGGAGTAGCGGCGGAACGCGCCCGTGGCGATGGCCAGGTAGAGGCGTGCGGCACCGCGACACCCGACCTCCTCGGGGTGGCCGGGGTCCGGCCCCCGCACCGCGCTCCCGGCTCTGGGCCGTACGGAGATGTCCACCGGGGTGTCCGCCGGGGTATCCATATTGTCTCCTTGTCGACTTTTCTGGGCGCGGCACTCTGCGGCTGCCCACAGGCGCTCGCGCAGGCGTGCGCGCAGCGCCGAACGACTCCGACCGGCGAACCCCGGGGGTGGCGGGGTGCGGGCGGAGCTGGCGGCTCTTCAGGTGCGTTATGCGGTTGTCACCTTTCACCGTAGCGCCGTGACGCAGGCGGTGCAGCAGCTTTTCCGCGCCTGCAAGCCCTTCGGGGCGCGAAGGGTCATGCCTTACTCCAATTCGCCCCGAAAACCAGCTGATTACGCGCCAAATCGCCCATAATCCACCCATGAGCCAGGAGCCGCCGGACCACCCCGTCGCCGGAAGCACGCCACCGCACCCCCCGAGCCCGCACGACTCGCCGGAGGGCGAGGACCGCGCCGAGGGCTCGCGTCGCGACCGCCGCCGCGCCAGGCGCGCCGTCCGCAGTGCCCACCGCCGGGCACTCCCCCGCGTGCGGCGTCTGCTGCCCACCTGGCGGATCGCCGTCGGCGGCCTGCTCTCCCTGCTCCTGCTGGGCATCACCGCCTTCGTGGCGCTCTACCTGCTGGTCCCCGTCCCGGACCCGAACGTCCGCGCGGTGGCCCAGAGCACCGTCTACTACTACGCCGACGGCACCACCGAGCTGGCCCGCACCGGCAAGGTGAACCGCCAGGACGTGGCGATCGGCCAGATCCCGCCGGCCACCCAGCACGCCGTGGTCTCCGCCGAGGACCGCTCGTTCTACCGGAACAAGGGCGTCGACCTCAAAGGCATGCTCCGCGCAGCCTGGCTCAATCTCCGGAGCGTGGCCGCCAGCGGCAAGAGCATCCAGGGCGGCTCCACCATCACCCAGCAGTACGTCAAGAACTTCTACCTGACCCAGGACCAGACCATCACCCGCAAGGTGAAGGAACTGTTCATCTCGCTCAAGGTCGACCAGCAGCAGAGCAAGGACGACATCCTGGCCGGCTACCTCAACACCAGCTACTTCGGTCGCAACGCCTACGGCATCCAGACCGCCGCCCACGCCTACTACGGCGTGGACGCCGCGAAACTGACCCTCGCCCAGGGCGCCTACCTGGCCACCCTGCTGCAGGCCCCGAGCTCGTACGACGTCAGGACCAGCACCCCCGCCAACCGCGAGAAGGCCGTCGCCCGCTGGAACTACGTCCTGGACGGCATGGTCTCGATGGGCTTCCTGCGCCCCGCCGAACGCGCCTCGCTCACCTTCCCCGAGCCACTCGACCCGAAGCCCACCAAGAGCCTGAGCGGCCAGGCCGGTTACCTGGTCGGCATCGTCGACGACTACCTGACCAACACCGGCGTACTGAGCGCGGCCAGCCTCAAGGCCGGCGGCTGGAAGATCACCACCACCTTCGACAAGGCCAAGCAGGACGCCTTCGCGGCCGCCGTCCGCAGCGAACTCACCGCCCAGCTCGACCCGAAGGCCCGCCCCGACGTCGACACCCACGTCCGGGTCGCCGGAGCCTCGATCGACCCGGCGACCGGCCGGATCGTCGCCGTCTACGGCGGCCCCGACTACGCCGGCCAGCCCTTCAACGACGCCACCCGCCAGGACAACCAGGTCGGTTCCACCTTCAAGCCGATCGACCTGGCCGCCGGACTGGAGAGCGACCACACCACCCAGTACGGCCACCGGATCACCACCGAGTCCCTGTACGACGGCGACAGCCGCCTCTCGATCACCGGCGGCCCGACCGCCTACGCACCGCCCAACGAGGACGACATCAACTACGGTGACGTCACCCTCCGTTACGCCATGATGAAGTCGGTCAACTCCGTCTACGCCCAGTTGGGCGTGGACGTGGGACTCGCCGAAGTCCGGAAGACCGCCGTGAAACTGGGCATCCCCGAGACCGTCCCGGGCATGAACCCGGCCAACACCTCGATGACGCTGGGTACCGCCACCCCCAGCGCGATCGACCTCGCCGCCGCGTACGCGACGTTCGCCAACCACGGCCAGGCGATCACCCCCTGGTCGGTCCTCAAGCTGGAGCGGCCCGGCGACAGCGAGGTCCCCAAGCTGCCGGGCCACCCCGTCCGCGCCGCCGTGGCCCGCGGCACCGCCGACGCCGTCACCGACGTCCTGGAGGACGTGGTCAGCCCCAGCGGCACCGGTGCCCTCGCCCTGGGCCTCGACCGCCCGGCCGCCGGGAAGACCGGCACCACCGACAACAACCGCTCCGCCTGGTTCGCCGGCTACACCCCCGAACTCGCCGCCGCCGTCGGCCTGTTCCGCGAGGATCCGAAGACCCACGCCAAGCTGCCGCTGGCCGGGACGGCCGGCTACGCCCGGATCAACGGCGGCGCCTTCCCCACCGCGATCTGGACCGCCTACATGGGCGGCGCGCTGCGCGGCGCTCCGGTCAAGCACTTCGACCTCCAGCTGGACCGCGACAACCAGCCCGCCGAAGCCCCGCCGCCCCGGACGGCACCCGGCAGGCCCCGGCACCCGGCCCCCGGGCCGGCCCTGACCGCCGCACCCGCCGCCCCGGCCCCCCGCACGCCCGCGCCCTCCCCCACGCCCCGCCCCACCGCTCCGCCGGCCCACCTCCCGACCGGCCGGCCGTCCCGTCCGCCGACCGCCCCCGCCGTTCCGCTCCTCCCCGGCCTGTGAGCCGACCTGTCAGCCGGCCTGTCAGCCGTTCCGGGATCCGGCCCACCGACCAGCCGACCAGCCGGTGATCCGCCGGTGATCCCGTGAGGAGTGCCGGTGATCCACCGAGGAGTAGGGTGGCCGCCATGCATCGCGGAGTTCTGCCACCTCCTGCCGCCTGAGCGGGCGGCAGGCCACTGAGGACCTGACCCGGGCGCCACAGCCCCCGGGACGGTCGTTGCTGCCCGCAGCCGGAAGCACACGACCGACAGCCAAGTCTTCCGTGGGAGAACTCCCGTGTCTTCTGCCGTACCCGCCCTGTCCACCGGACGGGGCATGCTCTACATCACCGTCGCCGCCACCTCCTGGGGCACCGCCGGCGCAGCCGCCGCCCTCTGCTTCGACGGCAGCGGCCTGGGCCCGATGGCCCTCACCTTCTGGCGTGCCCTCGGCGGTCTGGCCCTGCTGCTGGCCGCCGCCCGGGCCACCGGCCGCCGCCTGTCGGCCACGGCCCCGCGGCCGCGCCGCCACCGGATCACCGACACCCTGGTCAACGGCCTCGGCCTGACCCTCTTCCAGGCCGGCTACTTCGAAGCCGTCCAGGGCACCGGGCTGGCAGTGGCCACCGTGGTCACCCTCGGCGCGGCACCCGTGATGATCGCCATCGGCGCCCGGGCCGCCTTGGGCGAGCGGATCGGCGGTGCCGGCAGCGTCGCCGTGGCCGGTGCGCTGACCGGCCTCGCCGTCCTGGTCCTCGGCGACGGCGGCGGCAGCGGCCAGGTCCGCCCCGGCGGGATCGCCTGGGCACTGCTCTCCGCCGCCGGCTACGCCTGCATCACCCTCCACACCCGCGCACAGGGCCGGGCCGGCCGGCCCTCCGACGCCTTCACCACCACCGTCCGCTCCTTCGCGGTCTGCGCCCTCTGCCTGTTCCCGCCGGCCGCCGCCGAGGGGCTGTGGCCGCACTCGGCGGGCCTCGGACGCACCCTCGCCCTGCTGCTGTACATCGCCGCCGTACCCACCGCACTCGGATACGCGCTGTACTTCGCCGGCGCCGCGACCGTCCGGGCCACCACCGCCTCGGTAATCGCCCTGATCGAACCGGTCAGCGCCACCGTGATCGCGGTCGCCCTGCTCGGCGAGCACCTCACCACCGCGACCGTGGCCGGCACCGCCGTCCTACTGGCCTCGGTCACCGGCCTCGCCCTCGCCGAGGCCCGGCTCGCCGTCCGCCCCCGCCCGGCACCCGCCGCACGGTAACCCGAGCCCCGGCCTCCCGGGCACGACCGCCGTGCCGTGCCCGGGAGGCCGGCTCGCCTACGAGCGCGCGCCCCGGGAATCGGCGCGCGCGATCTGGATGTAGGACCCACTGCCGGGCGGGAAGACGTCCTGGAAGTCCCAGGGCGTGCCACCCGGTGCGCACACGAAGGCCACCTGCTGCCCGGCCCCGACCTCCACCACGACCTCGCGGCTGGAACACCAGTCGATCCTCAGCTGCAGGCGGTGGATGCCCGGCGCCACCGGAGACTCCTGCGACCGCCCACGCCGGATCGCCCCCACCCGCTGACCGTCGATCAGCACCCGGTACGCACGGAACAGGTCACGCCGACCGCGCGGAACCCGCTGGAGCCTGATGGAGGCCATCACCCGGACGGCCGCTGCCGCACCCTGCGGAGGAGAATCGGTCGCAAGCATGTCCGACATGCTGCCAGCAGACCGGCGGACGACGGAACCCGCGACTCCCGGAACACCGGACGACAAGCCGAGACCCGCACCACCCGGGCGGGCAGTGCGGGTCACCGGCCACAGAGCGGCTACTACGCCACGATCCTGAACCGCTGGTTGAACTGACCGGTGCACGCGTACTGGATGATCGGCGTGTCATCCGCCGGGCTGCGCCCCTTCACATCAAGGCACTTGTCGGCGAACGTCCGGATCTCGAACTCACCGCCCCCGACCAGCAGGAGCCTGAACCGCTGATTGAACTGACCGGTGCACGCGTACTGGATGATCGGCGTGCCATCCGCCGGGCTACGCCCCTTCACATCAAGGCACTTGTCGGCGAACGTCCGGATCTCGTACTCACCGCCCCCGACCGGCAGGAGCCTGAACCGCTGATTGAACTGACCGGTGCACGCGTACTGGATGATCGGCGTGCCATCCGCCGGGCTGCGCCCCTTCACATCGAAGCACTTGTCGGCGAACGTCCGGATCTCGAACCCACCGCCCTGCCGGGCGTCCACGGCCGGTGCGGCCTGAGCCGCGGTGAAAGGCGCCAGAGCGGCGACCGCCATGCCCAGCACGGTCAGAGCACGCCATGCCCTCGAAGAAGAACGCACGAAGCCACCTCGTTCGTGAGAGGTTTACCTGTCCGCCCCAGCATCGGCCCCCCGAATGCCGTGAAGTCACGCAATCATCCTGGTTTCACCCTGTTGCAGCAGCGCGAACCCACCGACGGTCGAGCCGGCACCCCGCCCGCCGTCGCCGCGGCCGGGTCGGCGCACCAGCCGCCCGCACGCCCGGCGCCTAACCCTGGATATTCAGCGGATCTGGGCCGCCTGATGCTCCGATAGCAGAAAGGTGCCGCTGACCTGCAAGGATGCGAGTGTCTAGGTCGTATCCGCTGCAGAAGTCAGGGCACCTTTCTGGTGATCGAGCGTACAGGGTGGGATCGCCGGCTGGCCGTACGGGCCGACGGCAAGGGGCTGATCGGGCATGCCGGGGCGGTGCTGCTGCGCGTGTGCGCGGACCGTACGGGGCTGACCGGTGCACTGACGAAGGTGCTGCCGACCGGAGCGGGAAGCGGCTGGCGGGACAGGGCCCAGCTCGTGGTCCAGCTCGCGGTTGCTGTCGCGCTCGGTGCGACGAACCTGCTGGAGGCCGAGCAACTGCATCTGCACCACCGGCCGTTGTTCGGTACGGTGGCCTCCGACTCCACCGCCCGCCGCACCCTGGCCGCGTTGGACGAGACGACCCTGGGAAAGATCGCGAAGGCCCGCCGCCAGGTGCGCCGTCACGTGTGGTCGCTGCTGCACCTGCGGCCCGCGGGCTTTCCCTGGCTGGTCGTCGCGGGCAAGCGGCTGTGCGGCTGGATCGTCATCGACCTCGACGCCACGGTCATCACCTCCGCGTCGAAGAAGGCCGGAGCGGCGGTCACCTTCAAGAAGACATTCGGGTTCCATCCGCTGGCCGCGTGGTGCGCGAACCACCGAATCCCTGGCCATGCTACTGCGGCCGGGCAACGCTGGGGCGAACACGGTGAGCGACCACATCACCGTGCTCACCGACGCCCTCGCACAGATCCCCGGCTCCTCGGCCGCGAA
>NZ_JBVIMH010000032.1:0-87524 GCF_055579945.1 Kitasatospora sp. NPDC032150
GGTGACCGTTGCTCTGGTTGATGCGGAAGACGTGAACGGTGCCGGCCTTGTCGGTGACAGCAGAACTGGTGAACAACGAGTAGTTCTCGGTGACCACGTCGTCGGCGATGTTCTGGTACCGGAGCCCGACGTAGTTGCCGGTCGGGTGGCCGGCGAGGATGCTGGAGTTGAAGTTGCCGGTCTCTTCCGTGGTCACCGTGCCCGTGTGGTGCTCGGCGTAGTAGTTGAACGTCCCGGCGGACTGGTCGATCCAATTCGCGAAGAGGATCACGTGTCCGTCGGTCCGGTTGTTCAACGCGTCACCGGGCTTCAGGTCGGAGATGCTGACCTGGCTGGCGACGCTGGGCAGCGAGTCCGTGTTGAGGCTTTCGGTGAGCTGCCAGGCCATGGATATCAGACCCGAGCAATCCTCGCGGTACCGTCCGCCGGTCGCCGAGTCGCTCCACCAGCCGTACGGCGCGTCGATTCCGTGGGGGCTGTACGGCACCTCGTTGTCCGCCCAGTCCTTGGCTCGGTTGACTGCTTGGCTGCGGGTCACCGTCCCACCGGGCGCGGCGTCTTGGCCGAGTGAACCGGTGCTCGTGACGGCCTGCCAGTTGGACACGACCGTGTCGGCGTGTGCCGGAGTGATGGCGACGACCGTCGAGGCCAGGCCGGCGGCGAGCAGGGCGGCAGAGCTGCGGGCCAGGGTCTTCTTGCTGATCAAGATGGCCTTCCTTGAAAAGAGGCACGGCAAAGCCGTACGGAGTGCGGTGTGCGATGTGTTCTGCGGGAGGTTCAGGTCCGCGCCGCGCGACCGGCCAGTTCGGCCAGCACCGCGGCGTCGTTACGGGTGTCGTACGGCTTGGCCCGGGACTCCCAGCTCAGTTCGTCGATGCGCATGAGGACGAGGTCGGATCCGTGCCGGAGCGCGTAGAGGTGATTGGTCTGGACGCCCTCGCTGGACATGCCTTCGACCGCGTTCCACTGCCGTGACCACGCGGTGCCGTCGGCGGTAGTGGCGGTGGTGTTGACCACCGCGTCCGGTGTCGTGTGTGACTTGCCCTGCAGCGAACGGGAGTTGTCCTGGCAGTGGCTCATCGCGGCGAGCAGGTCCTGGTACGCGGCCACGGCGGCCTCGGGCGTGTTGAAGACGAAGGTCTCCTGGATGCCCCGGGTCTGGTCCGACCCGATGAGGCCCTGCTGCTGCCAGGTGGTGGCGTGCTGCACGGTGGCGCACTCGTTGACGGCGATGCCGTGCCCGCTCGGTGAGCGGGTGGTCAGGGGACCGGCCGGCTGCCATGACCGTGCCGCCCAGCCGGGCATCGCAGCCGACGGCGGCTGGACGATCGCGGCCTGCTGTGCGTGCGCGGCCGACGTCTCGCTCGCCTTGGCCGCCGCGGACGCCGGCGAAGGCGCGGCGGGTACGGAGGGCTCGGCCGACGCGGTGGACGGCGCGGCCGTCGGGTTGGTCGAGGAGGAAGGTACGGCTGCGGAGGTGGACGGACGGGCGGCGGCGGTCTGCTGGTGAGCCTGTGTTGGGGCGCCACAGGCGGCAAGGCCGATGGCCGTCCCGAGGGCCAGCAGGCCGGTGACCGTGCCGCGAAGGCCACGAAGGCCGTGGGCAGAGGGACTACTGGGCATGGCATGGCTCCGTCCACATCAGGACGCGCACGATCGGCGCGAGGAGGCGAGGGTGAAGGGTGAAGGGTGTGAAAGGGGCCGGCCACCACCGGCTCGGCGCCGCCGGACCAAGGCCACAGCGATCCTGCCGATCACTGCGCACATTTCGGCAACACACCCTCAACGACCGCCGACACGACTGCCGGGCACCGGTCCGGGCGAGAATCGCAGCTGGTCAGAGCGGCTGTGCGAGCTTGGCCCCGGCCCGCCGCGTAAAGCGCGAAACCGACTTCACCGGAACCGTTCGTGAGCAGTAACATCCGATTAACTGATCGATAACGTGTGTCGGCGCTGAGATGGCCGACGGCTGGGGGGCCACGTGATGAGGTTCGGTCTGCTTGGGACCATAACGGTGCACGATGGTGAACGGGCACTAGAAATCCGCGGCGCCAAGAGCCGGGCGATGCTGGCCGCGCTGCTCTTCCAGGCCAACCGGCCGGTCTCACAGAGCAGTCTGAGGGACGCCCTGTGGGGTGAGGAGCAGCCGACCAGTGCGACCGCGTCGTTGCACAATCACGCGAGGCGACTCCGTCTGTCGTTGGGCGCGATGGGAGGAGAGCGGCTTCGCTCGGTGTCGAACGGGTTTGTGCTGCGGGTCAATGACGGTGAGTCCGATGTCCAGGACTTCACAGCGTTGCTGGCTCGTGCCCGGGTCGCCCGTGAGGAGGGGGATTGGCGGGCTGTAAGTCGGCATACGGCGGCTGCGGGAGAGCTGTGGCGTGGCAGGCCGCTGTCTGATCTGCCCGCGGCTTTCGGCCTGGAGCCGGAGGTGCGGCACCTTCTGCACACTCGTGTTCAGGCGTTGGAGTGGTGGTTCGAGGCTGAGCTGCGGCAGGGGCGGCACTCGGAGCTGGTGCCCGAACTCGCTCGCCGGGTCACTGAGTATCCGCTGCACGAGGCCTTCCACGTCCAGTTGATCACGGCACTCTACCAAAGCGGGCGTCAAGCTGATGCTCTGTCAGCCTTCGAACAGGTCCGAGTCCGGCTGGCCGATGAACTCGGCACCGACCCGGGACCAGCCCTGCGAACCGTCCACCATCAGGTACTGGTCTGCGACCCCGCACTGCTCTGGCAACCCGAACCCGTCTCCGCTGGTGTCGCCGAGACGGCGAACGGCACCGCCGCCGACGGCGCCCAGCCACCGATCCCGTCGACACCACCGGCTACGGCGGGATCCGC
Organism: Kitasatospora sp. NPDC032150; assembly: GCF_055579945.1. NCBI lineage: Bacteria > Bacillati > Actinomycetota > Actinomycetes > Kitasatosporales > Streptomycetaceae > Kitasatospora > Kitasatospora sp. NPDC032150. The sequence continues at coordinate 2,842 of NZ_JBVIMH010000032.1, forward strand.
TCCCGCGCAGCTTCCTGCCGACACGAGCGACTTCACCGGCCGCGCACGCGAGTTGAAACACGTGATCGACCGACTGACGGCAGCCACGGCCTGCGGCCGTCCCTCCGTCGTGGCCGTCTCGGGCATGGGCGGCATCGGCAAGACCGCCCTCGCTGTCCACGCGGCCCATCAGGTGCGTCACCTGTTCCCCGACGGGCAACTGTACGTGGACCTGCGCGGCTTCGGCGCCGGCGAACCCCGAGACCCGCACGACGTACTGGCCACCTTCCTCACCGACCTCAACCAGACCGCCGACTCCGACGACCAGCGTCGACCGATTCCCGAACACGCCGACGAACGCGCCGCCCTGCTGCGTACCACCCTCGCCAGCCGCCGCGTGCTACTCGTTCTCGACAACGTTCGTGACGCCGCGCAGGCCATGCCGCTGCTGCCCGGCAGTGGACAGTGCGCGGTGGTCGTCACCAGCCGCACCGCACTCACCGACTTGCCCGGCGCCCTCCAGCTCCGCCTGGACCCCCTGAACGTCGAGGAGCAGCGGTCACTGCTCTCCGCCCTCTGCGGATCGGACCGAGTCCAGCAGGACCCGGACGGTGCCCTGCGGCTTCTGGCCACCTGTGCGGGTCTGCCCTTGGCGCTGCGAATCACCGGCGCGCGTCTTGCGGCCCGCCCGGCGTGGTCCCTGACCACGCTGGCACAGCGACTCGACTCCGGCGGCGGACGCCTGCAGGCGCTCTCGACCGGACACCTGGCCGTGCGCGCGACCTTCGCCTCCAGCTACCTCGCCATGCGTGACAGCGGCCGGCCATCGGATCGCGAGGCCGCGCGGGCATTCCGATTGCTGGGCCTGTGGCCTGCGCACCCTCTCTCGTTGCAAGCCGCGGCCGCGTTGCTCGGCGAGGGCGTCGAGGACACCGCCGACGTGTTGGACATCCTGGTCGACGCCCACCTGTTGCAGAACCCGAGCGCCGGCTCGTACCGCTTCCATGCCCTCCTGGGCGAGTTCGCAGCCCAGCAAGCCGTACGGGAGGTGGCCGAGGACGAGCGCAATCGGGCTTTGCTGCGACTGCTCACCTGGTGCTACGCCGCTGCTCACAAAACCAACGTTTCAGATGGACCGCAGTCGGAACTGACATCGCCCCATAGCGCAAGGCCGTGAAGTCAGGGGAGGCTGTACAAGGAACGGCCGACCGCCTTCGGCGTGACCCTGGCTTCAGGGCCAGTTGGTCAGGTGTAGAGCCCGGCCCGGTGCGTCAACACCCGGCCGGCTCGTCCCTTTCCGGCGGGGCGACCCGTTACGGCGGTCACGGTACACCCGGATGGACACGCTCAGCACTCGACTGACTACTCTTGGCGACATGTGCTATTGAGGGGTGGGTGGCACTCGATGCGCCATCAAGTGTCACTCGAACGAGTCGAATTCACCGATTCCCCCTCCTCGGCGCCCGCCGGACCCTAGCCTCGGGAAGCATGAGACGGGGATGGCTGCACCTGCGTCATGCCCGAACAGGCACCGGGGGTGCGGAGTTGACGAACGAGACGTCCCAGCCGCCGACGGCGTGGCGGTACTGCGGCAACCAGATCAAGCTCTGGCGCGAGCGCGCGGGCGTGACCCGCGAGGAACTGGGCAAGGAGTCCAACTACGAATACGAGACGATCAAGTCGATGGAGCAGGGGCGGCGGCGTCCCACGCTGCGACTGCTCGAAGTGGCCGACGAGTTGTGCGGTGCCCGCGGGTTGCTGATCGCTGCGACGGACTATCTGAAACCGGAGAAGTTCGTGCCCTTCGCCGTCGACTTCATGCAGTACGAGGCGGTGGCTACCATGATCAGTTCGTACGAGGGCCAGCTCATCCCGGGCCTGCTCCAGACAGAGGCGACGGCCAGGGCCCTCTTCAACGCCAACTGGCCGCCGCCGGACGACGAGACTCTCGAAGAGCGGGTCGCGACCAGACTGGCACGTCAGTCACTGCTGGAGACGCAGACGAAGTCGTTCTACTTCGTGATCAGCGAAGCCGCCCTGCGCCATCGGGTCAGCGACACGGAGACGCACGTCCAACAGCTCCGCCACCTGCTCGCGGTCGGGGAGCCTCGCCACATCACCATCCAGGTCACACCGGCCACCGGCACGCACCCGGGACTCAACGGTGCGTTCGTCCTCCTGCAGACCCCCGAACACGAGCTGTTCGCCTACGAGGAGGGCCAGGCGATGGGCAGGCTCTACACCGACGCAAAAAAGGTGAGCATGCTGGCTCAGCGCTATGCAATGATCCTGCGACGGGCCCTGAACCCCGAGGATTCCGCACAATTCATCAGCAAGTTGGCGGAGGAGCTATGAGCACCGAGCCGGTGTGGTTCAAGTCCAGCTACAGCGGTACCCAGAGCAGCAACTGCATCGAGGTAGCCGCCTGCCCCGGCACCGTCCACGTCCGCGACTCCAAGGACAAGGACGGCCCCCAACTGGCCTTCACCCCGGCCGCCTGGGCCGAGTTCGTCGCGTACGCCGCCCGGCAGAGCATCGAGTAGCCCCGACGTCCCGCCCGGGCGGGCCGAGTCGGCGGCCGACCACACCGCCGTCCAACTGTTCAACCAGGGAGCCCCGTTGGTACCCCTGTCCGCCGATGAGGCGGTCACCGCCTACCGGCGGACGTACCCGCCGACGGGCGGGGCGGCGGGGTCGTCGTGGCGGTCCAGGCCTGTGGCGCGGTGTTCATGACGAAGTCGAGTTCACCGCCGCCCGTCAGGTCCGTGTGGCTCAGGAAGGGCCTGGCGATGGTCCTGCCGTTCAGGCTGAGCGCCTGGACGTACGGGCTGGACGGCGCGTTCGGGGACGAGATGACCAGCGGGCGGCTGGTGCCGGGGAGGTCGAGGGTCACCTTGTCGAAGAAGGGGCTGCCCACCACGTACTGGCCGGAGGCCGGGTTCACCGGGTAGAAGCCCATCGCGGAGAACAGGTACCAGGCCGACATCTGGCCGCAGTCCTCGTTGCCGGAGAGGCCGTCGGGGGTGTTCTGGTAGTTGCTGTCGGCGATCTGCCGGACCAACTGCTGGGTCCGCCAAGGTCGGCCGGCGTAGTCGTACAGGTAGGGGACGTGGTGGCTGGGCTCGTTCGTCTGGTTGTTGTGTCCGCCGGCGAAGTAGCCGTCGAGCCAGTCGCTGTAGGAGGCGTCACCGCCCTTGAGGGCGATCAGGCCGGGGACGTCGTGCAGCACGTCGTTGGTGTAGACCCACTGGTCGCCCTCGGTCCAGGCGCCGTCGGCCCAGGAGCCGTCGAGGTTGCGGGCCTGCATGAAACCGGTCGCGGCGTTGTACTGCTTCCGGTAGTTCGCGCTGCGGTTCAAGAAGTACGTGGCGTCGGCGGTGTTTCCGGTGGCCTTGGCGACCTGTGCGACGGCCCAGTCCTCGTAGGAGTAGTCCATGGTGCGGGTGCCCGCCTCGGCGGTGTGGTCGGCGGCGACCCAGCCGTTCTTCAGGTAGGTCGTCAGGCCCGCCCGGGCCTCGACGGGGGTGCCCGGCTGCCGGTCGCCGTACCACAGGGTGGTGTCGTCGTCCGGGGGTGTCATCGCGTCCTTGCGGACGGCCTGGTAGGCGAGGTCGAGGTCGAAGCCGTGGAAACCCTTGGCGATGTCCTCGGCGATGATCGAGTCGGCGTTGGTGCCCTCCATGATGTTGGTCTCGGTGATGTTCTTCCACAACGGCAGCCAGCCGCCCTGCTGGTAGTCCTGCAGCATGGAGGTGGCCATGTCGTTGACGCGCTCGGGGGCGAACAGGGTCAGGAACGCGTTCTCGGCGCGGAAGGTGTCCCACAGCGAGTAGCCGGTGTAGCTGACGCCGTTGTGCACCTCGTCGTCGTAGGCGCTGTAGTAGCGGCCTTGCTCGGACATCTCGGACGGGTACTGCAGGGCGTGGAACATCGCGGTGTAGAAGATGGCGAGCTGGTCGGCCGTCGCCCCCTGGATGTGGACCCGGTCGAGCTTGTCCGCCCATGCCGCCCTGGTCCTGGCGGCGGTGGCGTCGAAGCCCCGCCCGTTCGGCACCTCGTCGTCGAGGTTGGCGCGCGCCTGGTCCACGGAGATGAACGAGGTCGCGATCCGCACGGTGACGGTCACCGTGCCGGCCGGGAAGCGCACGTAGCCGACGACGTCCTGGTCGGTGCGGTCGGCCTGGCCGTCGTACTGGGTGGCGCCGGCGGCGGTGCCGTAGCCGGCGAAGGCGGTGTCGAAGCGCGCGACGAAGTACCCCTTGAACCCGGGCGCCTTGAACGGTCCGAGGTTGCTGTCCTGACGGTCGGGGTTGTAGCCGCTGATCTCCTGCTCGGCGGGGTCGATGTGCACGTTCCCGGTGGTCCCGGAACGCGTCGCCTGGATCAGGAAGTTGGTCTCCGTCCTCTGCGGGTAGGTCAGCCGCAGAACACCGACCCGGGAGGTCGCCGTGAGCTCGGCGCGCACGGTCTGGCCCGGCGCGGGGTGCATGTCCACCGTGTACTTGTCGGGCGCGGCCCTCTCATCGCTGTGGCTGTACGGCAGGCCGCGGTCCGCCTCGGCCGTCTTGACGGGGCCGACCCCCGGCATGCCCACCACGTAGCCGGAGTCGCCCATCCAGATCGCGGGCTGATGGGTGCCGATGAAGCCCGTGATCTTCGGATCACCGAAGTGGTACGGCAGCCTGCCGACGTGGTTGTCCCGCGTCATCGGCGACCACCGCGTCATCGCGAAGGGCGGAGCCGTGCTCGGCAGCATGCCGCCGTACTCGGTGTCGCTGCTGCCCGTGGTGCCGATGAACGGGTTGACCAGGTCCACGTCGGACGCGGCGGAGGCGGCGGAGGAGGCCCGCGCGGCCGCGACCGACGGGCTCCCGGCGGCGAGCGGGGGGATGAGCACCGCGAGCAACGCGAGAAGGGCCAAGGTCACCCGGCCGCGCGGAGCGGACTGCAGCCCGCTCGGTCGCGGACCCGGTGCTCCGGACGCGCCGGGGCTCACGATGACGGGCATGGAGCTCTCCAGGGGGTGGCGGGAGAAGAGCGGCTCTGTGAAGGCTAATTGAACAGCGGTCAGCACGTGCTGACGGAAACCAGCGTCCAACCATTCGGTCTAACTCCGGCCTGTCACAGGCTTGATGATCCGGGTACGGATGTTCTCGGCGTTTTGAGATCGCACAGCGCCGACGAGCCCATCCCCCGACCACGTCGGAGGATTCCCGAAATCGGACGGCCAACCCGGCACGCCTGTTCCCCGCCCTCGCCCGTACTCCGAGGGCCCCGGACTCAGCGGCGCAGGGCGGTCTCCCGCTGCATGTGCGACAGCTTCTCGGGGTTGCGCACGGCGTAGAGCCCGGTGATGAGGCCGTCGTCGATGCGCAGCGCCACGACGCTGTCGATCGCGCCGTCGAGCCGGAAGACCAGCGCCGGGTAGCCGTTGACCTGGGCGGGCCGCAGCGACCATGCGGCGGTGATCCTGCCCAGCCCGGCGGCTAGCAGGCGGGCCACCTTGTCGGCCCCCACGATGGGCCGCGGGACGGCCTGCTTCACTCCGCCGCCGTCGCCCAGGAGGACGACGTCCGGCGCGAGGATGTCGAGCAGGCTCTGCAGGTCGCCTGTTTCGGTCGCCCGCTGGAACGCATCGATCACGCCTCGGGTCTCGGCCGGGGAAACGACCCCGCGCGGCCGGCGCGCCGCGACGTGCGCCCGTGCCCGGTGCGCGATCTGGCGGACCGCGGCCGGGCTCTTGTCGACGGCTTCGGCGATCTCGTCGTACCCGAGGTCGAACACCTCGCGCAGCACGAACACCGCCCGCTCGGTCGGCGTGAGCGTCTCCAGCACCAGCAGCATCGCCATCGAGACGCTTTCGGCCAGCTCGACGTCCTCGGCCACGTCGGGCGCGGTGAGCAGCGGCTCGGGCAACCAGGGGCCGACGTAGGACTCCCTGCGGCGGCCGAGCGTACGCAGCCGGATCAGTGCCTGGCGCGTGGTGATCCGGACCAGGTACGCACGCTGCTCCCGCACCGTGCCGAGATCGACGCCCGCCCACCGCAGCCAGGTCTCCTGCAGGACGTCCTCCGCGTCGGCGGCCGAGCCGAGCATCTCGTAGGCGACGGTGAACAGCAGGTTGCGGTGGGCGAGGAACGCCTCGGTGGCGCCTTCCGTGCGTTCGCCGCCGGCGAGCTGCCCGGTCGTGCCCTCTGTGCGCTCGCTGTGTTCGGTCTCCACCGGCTGCTCCTGCCTGTTCGCTCTCGACGGTGCCACGCGCACAGGACACCGGTCACCGCAGATCTGTGACACCCGTGAGCGATGGCGTACGTCACACGAACGCCGCGTCACAGGGGGCGGGTCGCCGGCATCTCGTGTTCGTCCAGTGCGACACCGCAAGTCCAGTGCAACACCACGAGTGAGGACGAAGTCATGGACGCCCGATTCAACATGTTCGAGAACGAGACCGCAGCCAAGTTCTTCAAGCGGTTCGCCAACGCCGCCATGGTGCTCCACCAGTCTCCGCTGCCGCGGTCCACCCAGGAGCTGGTGTCGCTGCGCGCCAGCCAGATCAACGGCTGCGGTTGGTGCGTCGACATGCACACCAAGGACGCCGCGGCCGCCGGTGAGAGCGCGGTCCGGCTCAACCTGGTCGCCGCCTGGCGCGAGTCCACGGTGTTCACCGAGGCCGAGCAGGCCGCGCTGGCACTCGCCGAGGAGGGCACCCGGCTCGCCGACGCCCACCACGGTGTGTCCGACGAGACCTGGGCCGAGGTGCGCAAGCACTACGACGACGACCAGATCGCCGCGCTGGTCTGCCTGGTCTCCGCGATCAACGCGGCCAACCGGCTCGCCGTGATCGTGCACCAGCGGGGAGGCTCCTACGAGCCCGGCATGTTCGCCGCCGCGTTCGGCTGACCGGCAGCCAGATCCGGCCCGGCCCGGGATCATCCGGTCCGGGCCGGGCCCGCGCACGGCCGGGCGGCCGCCTCCTCGTGGGACGGTGTTCTCGAAGCGCCTCGGAGCAGCGGCCCACGGTGGCGATGCCATGGGCTCCCGGGCACTCACCCGCGGCCGTCGGCGTCCCGCCGTGCGACGGTCATGCGCAGCGAGGAGGGTGCCAGCACGGTGCGCAGCACGGGGCGGACGGGGCGGGTGTCCGCGGGTCTGAGGTGCCAGCGGGCGGTGATCGTGGCCACCGCGATGGTGGCCTCGACCAGGCCGAACGTGTCACCGATGCACTTGCGCCGTCCGGCACCGAACGGGAGGAGGCCCTTGCGCTGGGCGGTGGTGACCCGCTCCGGCAGCCAGCGGTCCGGATCGAAGGCCTCCGGCTCGGCGAAGACCTCCGGGTCCCGGTGGAGCGAGTAGCTGCAGAAGAACACGTCACTGCCGGCCGGGATCGCCCTCCCGGCCAGCTCCACGTCCGTGGTGGTGACCCGCGACAGCAGTGCGCCCGGCGGGTAGAGGCGCATGCTCTCGGTCAACACGCGTCTGCAGTACGGGAGTTCGGCTAGATCCCGGTGGGTCGCGGTCCGGCCGTCCAGAACCTCCCGGACCTCGGCCACCAGCTTCTTCCGCACGTCGGGATGCCGGGAGAGCAGGTGGAAGGTCCAGGAGAGCAGGCTGGCGGTGGTCTCTATGCCCGCGAGCAGCACCGACATGATCTGGTCGTGGACCTCGGCGTCGCTCAGCCCGGACCCGTCCTCCTCGCTGCGGGCCGCCATCATCAGCGACAGCAGGTCCCCCTCCTGGTCCGCGCCGCTGCGCCGGTACTGGGCGATCACCTGGTCGACGGATTCGCGCAGGCCGGTCCGGAGCCGTTCGAAGCGCCGGTTCCCGGGCGTCGGCAGCCGGTGCACCCAGGTCACCGGTATCAGGACCCGCCGGTGTAGCGCGGGTAACAGCAGCGGCAGCGCGCGGGCCACCTCCGCCGCGGCCTGGGCGCCCTCCTCGGAAGTCACCAGGGTGCGGGTCGCCACCAGGGAGCTGATCCGCCGCATCTCCTCGTCGAGCGCCAGGGTGCCGCCCGCGCGCCACTGGCCGGTGACCTCCTCCACGCAGGCGCTCATCATCTCGGTGTAGCGCGGCAGCACGGACGGGTGGAACGCCGGCTGCATCAGGGGGCGTTGGCGTACGTGGTCCCGGGCCGGGCAGTTCGCCAGCCCGTTGCCGGTCAGGGACTGGACCGCGTCGAAGTACGAGCCGCCCTTGTCGAACTCCCGGTATCTGCCCACCAGCATGTCGCGGACCAGTTCCGGGGCGGTGACCAGGTACGCGGTACGGGGGCCGAGCCGGACCCCGACCACCGGTCCCAAGTCCCGCGCGGCGGTGAAGAACTCCATGGGGTCGCGCAGGATCCGCCCCAGATGACCGATCAGCGGCAGTGCTCCGCGGGCCATGACAGGTGGTGTGGACGGCACTCTGCCTCCTGAGCCGAGTCGGGAGTTGAGGGCCGCTCCGCAGCAGACCGGCCCACGGGATCAACCAATCTCAACCAGACGGGTCCTGGCCCACCGCGGCTGGACGAAGGGCCGCCCCAGCCCGGAGCCCGGGGCGCGGCAGCCGGCGCGCCGCTCCTCACCGGTGCCGCGCGTCCGGTCCCGCTCAACGTCAACGTAGCGCCAGAGCGCGCGCCTGTCCGGGCCTTCGAGGAGATCGCACAACTCTGTCACCTCCCCCTTCGCCCTCGGAAGCGGTCCTTCCCTTCCCGCGGACGCGCCCGTTCCCCGGCGGACTCCCCATCGCAGCACGCGTCCGGAACGATCGGTACCGCGCCTTCAGGGCGCGCGGAGGCATGCGAGCGCGGCCGCCGGCACACTCCCGTGATCCCCGCCGCCCGCTCCCGACCGCGCGGGAAAGGCTGCCCCGGTAACCTGCGAACCGGTAGCGTTGGAGCCCCGGGAAGCCATCGGGCCAGGTCAGGCGAAGGGATGGTCGGCACAGTGAGCGCGCAGCCCATCGCGTACGGCGACGTGGACCACGAAGCGGCTCTGAAGTACGCCGTACAGCTCATCGACCACCGGTGGGCCCAGGTCATCGAGGGGCGGATCGTCCTGGTGTCTCCGATGTGGGATCACGAGCGGATCGCGGCCAGGATCCGCCGCCAGCTGGATGCCCGGGTGGACGAGCTGGGCTGCATCACCGGCTCGGGCAACCTCGACCTGCCGGGTTCCCAGAACTGGTACCTGCCCGACCTCGCCGTCATCCCCGAGGAGCTGGCCGCCGGCGCCGGCGCCCTGGTACCCGATCAGACGCTCCTCGTGGTCGAGGTGACCTCCGAGTCCAACGGCGACACCGACCGTGTGATCAAGCGCAGGCGCTACGCCCAGTACGGCGCCCCGCTCTACCTCCTGGCCGACCGTCAGAACCGCGAGTGCACCCTGTTCTCCGAGCCGCACGACCTCGGCTACGCGTGCGTGGACGGCCCGCACCCGTTCGGCACGCCGGTCCGCCTGCCGGAGCCGTTCGGCCTCGCGCTGGACACCACGGGCTTCTGACGGCCGGACAGTGAGAAAACACCGAGGGCGGCCCCCTGCCATCGGGAGTGCCGCCCTCGGTCGTCCGGTGGTCCGGTGGTCCGGACCGTCCGTCAGCCGCGCGTGGCCATCGCGCGGAGGAAGAACGTCAGGTTGGCCGGGCGCTCGGCGAGACGCCGCATGAAGTACCCGTACCACTCCTGCCCGTACGGCAGGTAGACGCGCATGGTGTTGCCCGCCTCGGCGAGACGCAGCTGCTCCTCCGGGCGGATGCCGAAGAGCATCTGGTACTCGTAGCTGTCCCGGCTGCGGCCGTTCCACTCGGCCAGCTGGCCGGCGATCTTGATCATGTTGGGGTCGTGCGAGGCGATCATCGGGTAACCCTCGCCCGCCATCAGGACCTTGAGCGCGCGGACGTAGGCCAGGTCCACCTCGTGCTTGCCCTGGAAGGCGACCGACTCGGGCTCCTTGTAGGCGCCCTTGCAGATCCGCACCCGCGAGAGGGGGCCGGAGAAGTCGCGGCAGTCGGCCTCGGTGCGGCGCAGGTAGGCCTGCAGCACGATGCCCAGCCACGGGAAGTCCTCGCGCAGCTCGCGGGCGATCGACAGGGTCGAGTCGGTGGTGGTGTGGTCCTCCATGTCCAGGGTGACGGTGGTGCCCGCCTCCTTGGCCGCCTCGCAGATCCGCCGGGCGTTCTCCAGCGCGATCTTCTCGCCGTCCACCGGCAGGAACTGGCCGACCGCCGAGAGCTTGACCGAGACCTCGGCGTTGGCGGCGAGGCCGGTCTCCTTGAGGGCGGTGAGCAGGTGCTCGTACGCCTCCGCCGTGTCGGCCGCCTGGCTCGCGTCCTTGGTGTCCTCACCGAGGTGGTCGAGGGTGACCTTGCGGCCGGTGGCGACCAGCTCGTCGGTCGCGGCGACGGCCTGGTCCAACAGCTCACCGGCGACGAAGCGCTCGACTATCGCGTGGGTGGGCGGGAACTTCTCGACGACGGTGCGCACCTGCGGGGAGCGGGAGGCGGCGAGGAGGGCGGAGCGGAGCATCGGTACTCCTGGAGATGGTTCAGCAGGCAGGGGAGAGTTGCCGGGGACGGCGGCCACCAGAGGTGCCGCGCGCAGCGCGCCCCGAGAAGGGTGGCGGTGGGCGACGGGCGGGCGCCGTCCCCGGGGGCGGGCTCACCGGCTGATGGCCGGTGAGCCCGGGATCGGGCCGGATCAGCCCATGTGCGGGTAGCGGTAGTCCGTCGGCGGGACGAACGTCTCCTTGATGGAGCGGGTGGACGTCCAGCGGGCCAGGTTCTGCTTGGCGCCCGCCTTGTCGTTGGTGCCGGAGGCCCGGCCGCCGCCGAAGGGCTGCTGGCCGACCACGGCGCCGGTCGGCTTGTCGTTGATGTAGAAGTTGCCGGCCGCGTTGCGCAGCTTCAGCATGGTGCGCTGGACCGCCTCGCGGTCCTGGGCGATGACGGCGCCGGTCAGACCGTACGCGGAGACCGACTCCATCTGGGTCAGCATCTCGTCGTACTTGTCGTCCTCGTAGACGTGGATCGCGAGGATCGGGCCGAAGTACTCGTCCCGGAAGTACTCGCTCGCCGGGTCCTCGCAGACCAGGACGGTCGGGCGGACGAAGTAGCCGACCGAGTCGTCGTAGCTGCCGCCGGCCAGGACCTCGACCTTGGCGTCGGCCCGGGCACGGTCGATCGCGGCCTTGTTCTTTGCGAAGGAGCGGTCGTCGATGACGGCGCTCATGAAGTTCGACAGGTCGGTGACGTCGCCCATGGTCAGGCCCTCGACCTCGTCGCGGAACTCGTCCTTGAGCTCGGCCCAGATCGAGGCCGGGACGTAGGCGCGGGAGAGCGCCGAGCACTTCTGGCCCTGGAACTCGAAGGCGCCGCGGGTCATCGCGGTCTTCAGCACTGCCTTGTCGGCGGACGGGTGGGCGACCAGGAAGTCCTTGCCGCCGGTCTCGCCGACGATCCGCGGGTAGCTGCGGTAGCCGGCGATGTTGTTGCCGACCTCGCGCCACAGGTGCTGGAAGGTCGCGGTGGAGCCGGTGAAGTGGATGCCCGCGAGGGCCGGGTGCTTCAGTGCGACCTCGGAGACGGCCAGGCCGTCACCGGTCACCATGTTGATGACGCCCTTGGGCAGGCCGGCCTCCTCGAAGACCTGCATCAGCAGGTGCGCCGAGAACTGCTGGGTCGGGGACGGCTTCCACACCACCACGTTGCCCATCAGGGCCGGGGCGGTGGGCAGGTTGCCCGCGATGGCGGTGAAGTTGAAGGGCGTGATCGCGTAGACGAAGCCCTCCAGCGCGCGGTGGTCGCTGCGGTTCCACACGCCGGGCGAGGAGACCGGCTGCTCGGCCATGATCTGCCGGGCGAAGTGCACGTTGAAGCGCAGGAAGTCGACCAGCTCGCAGGGGGTGTCGATCTCGGCCTGCTGCGCGGTCTTGGACTGGCCCAGCATGGTCGCGGCGGCCAGCGTCTCGCGCCACGGACCGGCGATCAGGTCGGCGGCCCGCAGGAAGATCGCGGCGCGCGAGTCGAAGGAGAGCGCCTGCCAGGCCGGGGCAGCGGCCAGAGCAGCGTCGACGGCGTCCCGCGCGTCGTCCTGGGTGGCGTTGCGCAGGGTGCCGAGCCGAGCCGCGTGATTGTGCGGCTGGACGACGTGGATCTCGGCGCCGCCGCCCATCCGGCGCTCACCGTTGATCGTCATGGTCAGCTGGATCGGCTCCTGGCCGCCCAGCTCCTTCAGCTTGGCCTCCAGGCGAGCCCGTTCCGGGCTGCCGGGGGCGTAGCTGTGGACCGGCTCGTTCACCGGCGCGGGGACCTGGGTCACAGCATCCATGGCGCTCGCTCTCCTTCTCGTCATGGGTGCCGGCGAGGGTCGCACGCCGGCCATGGACGAACGGTATTCCCCGAGGCAGGAGCACATGATTGGCCGGGCGGCTAAAGTCATTCAGACAGGGTTGTCCGACCGGACGAAGGAGGGTCGAGCCGATGTCGACTTCGACGCCTCCGGCCCCGGGCACCTCCCCGGCCGCGGTGCACGGGCTGCCGCTGCGGCAGCTGCTGATGTCGCTCGGCGAGCCGCTGGTGGAGCTTCAGGCCGCCCCGGCGGGTCTGGACGTACCCGTACGGGACGTGGCCATCCTCGACCCGGAGGACCCGGCCACCGCCTCCCCCGGCGAGCTGGTGCTGGCGATCGGCGCCCGGGGCCGGGCCGCACTGCCCGCACTGCGCGCGGCCGGCCGGGCCGGCGCGGCGGCCGTCGCGGTCAAGCTGGACGCCCCCGGCCAGGCGGACGCGCTGCGCGAGGCGGCCACCGAGGCGGGCGTGGCCCTGCTCTCGGTCCGCCGGGAGACCCGCTGGGAGCACCTGGACTCCCTCGCCCGGGCGATCATCGCCGGCCCGGACGCCCCCGAGACCCCCGAGCACAACGCCGGTGACCTGTTCTCGCTCGCCCAGACCATCGCCGTACTGACCGGCGGCATCGTCTCCATCGAGGACACCTCCAGCCGGGTGCTGGCCTACTCGCGCTCCTCCGACTCCGACGAGGTCGACGACCTGCGCAGGCTCTCCATCCTCGGCTGGCAGGGCCCGGAGCCGTACCTGTCCAAGCTCCGCGAGTGGGGCATCTTCCAGCACCTGCGCAGCTCGGACAGCGTGATCGCGGTCGATCCGCACCCGGAGCTGGGCCTGCGCCGCCGGCTGGCGATCGGCATCCGCGCGGGCGCGCAGCCGCTCGGCACCATCTGGGTCCAGGAGGGCGCCCAGCCGCTCGCCCCGCTGGCCGAGCAGGCACTGGTCGGCGCGGCCCGGGTCGCGGCGGCCCAGCTGGTCCGCCGCCGGCGTGAACTGTCGGCGGACGTACGGCTGACCCAGACCCTGCTCATCGGGCTGCTGGAGGGCTCCACCGGGCCGCAGTCACTGGCCACCCACCTCGGGCTCGACCTGCGCCGCCCGGCCACCGTGCTGGCGTACGCCGCGGACTCCCCGGGCGAGGGCCGCGCCCTGGAACTCGCGATGGGCGAGGTCACCGGCCTGATCTCGGTGCACACCGCCGCCCGGCACCGCAGCGCGCTGCTCGCCCCGATCGACTCCCGGGTGTACGTCCTACTGCCGGAACTGCCCGCCGCGCTGCCGATGACCACCGTGCGCAGCTGGGCGCAGGAGGTGGTCGCGGCGGCCGGGGAGCACCTGGGCATCCGGTTGCGGGCGGCGATCGGCTCCACGGTGGACGGCCTGGCGGCGGTGCCCGAGTCGCGGGCGCAGGCCGACCGGATCCTGGACGCGATGGGCCGCGGCGGGGTCGACCTGGCCGTCGCCGCGCTGATCGACGTCCAGGCGGAGGTACTGGTCAGCGAGGTGCTCGCGCTGCTCCAGGACCGTCCGGGGCTGCGCGATCCCAGGCTGTCCGCACTGATGGAGTACGACCGCCGCCACGGCACCCGGCTCGCCGAGTCGGTGCTCGCCTGGCTGGACGCCCTCGGCGAGGTCCGGGTCGCGGCCGACTCGCTCCACATCCACCCCAACACCCTGCGCTACCGGGTCCGCCGGGCCGAGCAGTTGACCGGCATCGACCTCGCCCAACCGCAGCAGCGCCTGCTCGCGATGCTGCAGCTCCGCCTGCCCGCGGAGGGACCGGCGTAGCCGCGGGCCGCCCAGCTCCGGGGCCGCCCCCCGCCCCCGGGCGAGGCGACCTCCCCTGCATCCGGCGGACTCCGCGTCACCGGTGAACCCGGCACGGGTCCAACCACACCCCAGGGCGGGACTTTACCCACCGATTCCCCGCACATGACTATTGCTTTGCGAACTCCCCCCGGCGCATCATGAAACCGCCCCGGGCGCCCATCCGGACCGCCCTGAGCGCGGTGCTCCCGCACGCCCGCGCCGGCCGGCGTCCGCGCGCGCCCCGGGGTCCAACTCCACTACCCCACCGGCCCGTTCAGTGCCGGCCACGTTCCACCCGCCACCGCTCCCACGCCGTCAGCCACGCCTCCTCCGCACCGGAGGCGTTGCGCACCAGCCCCGACCACAGCTGCTCCCAGGCCCGCTGCGCCGGCAGGCTGGGCACCTCGCTCGCGAACACCGTGTACCGGATCACCTCCTCCACCGCGGCCCGGCCCTCGGGCGTGCCGACGGCCCAGTCCGCCTGCTGGGCCAGCCTGGTTAGGTGGTTGACCATGGTGGTGACCGCCTCGGCGGCCTCCTCCCTGGTCTCCGAGGCCAGCCTCATCTGCTGCCGCAGGGCGGCCTCCCAACGGACCGCCGCCGCCTCGCCGCGCGAACGCCTCGGCACCCGGGGCGGCCGGTCCTCACGGATCCGCGCGGCGATCGCCAGTGACTCGCGCACCGCGTGCTCCACCACCGCCCGGTGCGCCTCCATTCCTGCCACGGGCGGGAGTTCACGCTCCTCGAGGGCGGCTGGGTCGGCCTGTCGGGCGGCCAGCTTCCGCATCAGCTCGGTCCGGCCGAGGACGTAGCGCTCGAAGTCGTCGATCCGCTTCAGCTCGACGCCGCCCGGCGGCACCCCCCGCCCGGTCACCGTCACGGTGACGCCGCCCACCCGCAACCGCCCGGCCCAGACGGGCCCGCGCCGGCCCTCCTCCTCGCCCCGGGACGCCGCGCCCGCGCCGGACTCCACGCCGAGCACCGCCTCCGAGACCGCGTCGGCGAGCCGGCACTCCGGACTGCGGTGCCGATCCTCCTGCCTGGCCCGGTCCTCGTGGATCTGGACGGCCCTCGGCTCGCCCTCCACGGTGATCCACTCACGCACCGCCCGTACGCTGCCGGGCCCGTCACCCTCGTCGATGCCCAACTGCTCGAAGAGCCGGTCGCGTTCGTCCTCGACCACGTCCTCCAGCTCGGGCAGCTGCGCGACATCGACCCCGGGCCGGTAGGTGCGGACGGTGACGTACGGCCCCTCGACCGAACTCCAGTCGCCGGACCGCACCTCGACCCAGCGCAGCCGGCCGCCGCAGAACCCGTACTCGGCCAGGGCGTCACTGTCCTGGCAACTCTCCGCCGCCTCGGCACCGCGACCCGACGGCGTGTTCTCGCCGCCGCGAGCCGGGTCCGCGCGATGCACTCCCCCGCCCCTGGAGGCACGATCCACCCCGTAGACCGGGAAGTCCGCGTGCGCGAGCACCTGGCGGCTGTACCCCTCCTGGTCGGCGTGGAGGTCCTCGGGTTCCTGGGGCCTGCTCGCGCTCTGCCTCTTCATCTGCCGCACCCCCGCGTGTTTCACCCGACCGTCGAACCCGGCCGCCACCGCGCCGGGCCCGGCCCGGCACACCGGCGCCGCGTCTCCCCCACGATACGTGGGAAGGACCTGCCGAAGCATCAGCTTCCCTCGTACGGTGGGCAGATGACCGACCCGGCCGCACCGGGGCCGGATTGTCAGTAGCCTTGCCTACCCTGAGCGGCATGACAGCAGCCAAGAACATCCCGGCCAGAATCAGCATCATCACCCTCGGCGTCGCCGACCTGCGGCGCAGCACCGAGTTCTACGAGACCCTGGGCTGGCAGCGGTCCAGCGCCTCCAGCCCCGAGATCGTCTGGTTCCGCACCGCGGACTCCGCCCTCGGCCTCTTCCCCGCCGAGGCTCTCGCGGCCGACGCCGGTGTGCCGGTCTCGGACGAACCGTCCTTCCGCGGCGTCACCCTCGCGGTGAACCTCGAATCGCCCGAGCTGGTCGACGCCGCCCTCGCGACGGCCGTCGCGGCGGGCGCCACGGTGGTCAAGCCCCCGGCCGGCACCGAGTGGGGCGGCTACTCCGGCTACTTCGAGGACTTGGACGGCCACCTCTGGGAGCTCTGCCACAACCCCTTCTTCCCGTTCACCGAGAGCGGCAGTCTGGACTTGCCGTAGCAACCCGTCATCCCGGGGGCCACCTTGGATCCCAACCACTACCGCTTCAGCTCCGTCTGGCAGCTGCCCGCCGAGCCGGACCGGGTCTACCGGGCCCTGGAGGACGTCGCCTGCTACCCGCAGTGGTGGCCGCAGATCCGCTCGGTCCGGCAACTGGACGCGCACAGCGGCGAGTTGGCCATCCGCTCGATCCTGCCGTACGGGCTCCGCGTCACCGTGCGCGAGCAGTACCGGGACGCGGCGGCCGGCCTGCTCCAGGCCGAACTCGGCGGCGACCTCCGGGGCTGGTCCCGCTGGCGGGTCTGCCCGGCCGCCCGGGGCCCGGGCGCCCTGGTGCTCTTCGAAGAGGACGTCCGCCCCACCAAACCCCTGATGCGCCGCCTCGCCCCGATCGCCCGCCCGCTCTTCCTCGCCAACCACGCCGCCATGATGCGGGCCGGCCGGCGGGGCCTGGGCGCCCATCTGGCGTGATCCGTCCCGCGCAGGGCGGAGGGCCTCCGCACCGGACCCGATGGCCCAGGGCCCCGGGGTGCGTGGGGCAGTACGGACACCCCGGCCGGGAGTCAGGGCGCGGAGCACCGCCCGCACGGCACCGCCGCCGGACCGCACGGCACCCGCGCCCCTGCCCTCGCCGCTACCTGCCGCGCTGGGAGCGGGCCTTGAAGGCCGCCTTGCGGGCCTCCTTGGCGACCTTCCGGTCCTCGTGCAGTTCGCCGACCGCCTCCAGCACCTCCGCCGTGTACGGGTGCTCGACCCGCCACAGCTCGGCGAAGAACTCCACCACGTGCTCACCCACCGGAAGCCCGGCCACCAGCTCCCGCAGCGCCTCGTTCTCCCCCTCGCTCGTCAGCAGCTGCGCGGCGAAGGTGTCCACCAGGCTCCAGAGCACCACCCGGCGCTCGGGCGCCCCGATCTCCACGCCCTGTTCGAGCAGCCAGGCCCGGACCCCGCCGCCCAGCTGCGGGTCGTCCACCACCTCCTGCGCGGCGGCCTGTGCCCCGGCCCCGATCACCTCCAGCGCCGACAGGCAGAGCAGCCGCCGCACCGGGCCGTACGGGTCGTTCCCCCTGGCCGCCGCCAGCAGCTCGCGGGCCGCCTGCACCGGCTCGCGGCCGGCGAGCCAGACGGCCAGCTCCCGGTCGGGCAGCACATTGTCGTTCTCGGAGATGCCGCGCAGCAGCTCCTCCGCCGTGCCCTGGGCCAGCTCACCGACCAGCGGGGCCTCGAAGCCGTCCTCCAGCAGCCACTGCCGCACGCCGTACTGACCGAGCGGGGTGAGCCGGACCGTCCCGAACCGGGCGACCTCGGCATCGTCCAGCAGGCCCTCGTCCGCCGCCGACGCCTCCTCGTCCGACTCCTCCTCGAACAGCGCGGGATCGATCGGCTGGTGCTCCAGCATCCCGAGCTCGGCCAGGTCGGCGAGCATCGGGTCCAGCGTCACCATCACATCGGTGATGTCGCCGAGCATCTCCTCGTCCGGCTCCTCGCCCTCGGGGACCACCAGCAGCGCGGCCAGCACACCGAGCGGCACCGTCTCCTGCCCGGGCTCGGCGAAGGCCGTGGTCTCGTAGAGCACCTGGAGCGCCTCGTCCAACAGCTCGGCCGCCGCCTGCCGGGACTCCTCCAGCTCCGCCAGCTCGGCCTCGTCGGTCTCCTCGGCGGCCTCCGCCGACTCTTCCGCGCCCTCCGCGGCCCCGGCGCGCTCGCGCTTCTCCTCCGCCAGGGCCAGCGAGTCGGCCTCGGCGGCCAGCTCACGCACGATCCCGGCCGCGGTCAGCCACAGTTCGAGGACCGTCTCCGGGTCGCCCTGCTCGGCGTCCGCCAGGTCGGGCCCGGGGACCGCCACGTGCTCGCCCTCGGCGGTGGTGCCGATCTCCACCAGCTCCAGGTCGCAGGCGAGCGACCAGGCCCGCATCGCCTCGATCACGGCCTCCTCCGGCGCGCTCCCCTGCTCGGGTGCCAGGCCGAGCAGCCGCGCGGCGGGCGCCCGGTCCGGGCCGATGAGGTCGCCGAACTCGTCCACCGCGCGGTGCGGCTCGGCCCAGCGGGCGAGCTTCAGCGCGTGGTCGATCAGGGGTACCGCCAGCGCGGCTGCGGCCAGCTCCTCCTCCGGCGGCAACAGGACCGGCGGTACGAGCACCACGGCATCGTCCATGTCGTCCTCCTCGCGGCCGTGCGCCGCGAACGCCCCGTACAGATCGGCCAGCTCGTAGTCGGCGGGCAGCAGGCCCTCGTCCTTCGCTCCGGGCCCGTTCTCCGCCGGGTTCTCGGGCTTGGTGCGACGTCGTCCGGCCATCGTGCGCGTTCTCCCGTACTGACAATTGTCGTAGTGGTGGTGCTCACAGTGCTCACGCCCCGCCCGCCTCGACGAGCCGTCACTGCGCCACAGGACCGGGTGTGGGTACCGGTCCATCTACTCAGCGTAGCCGTCGGCGCGGCCGCGTGCCCGACCGACCGGTCCTCGCGCCGCTGACACCCGAACCGAACACGTATCCTTCGCTTGGCGCAGTGCACACCCCGCACGGCCACCGGGCAACGACGCCCACCCCACCCTCCACACCGGCGCCCTCCCCTGCCCGCCCACGGGACATCGGGAACCGCCCCGGCAGGAGGGCAGTACCACTCACCCGCGCCGCCGGCGACTCCGACTCAAGGCCACCACCCCAGGCCCTGCCCGGGCCCGGTTGCGCCTGGCCACAGGAGACCCCTGCCATGGCGGACCTCTCCACCGCCGGCCCCGGACTGCCCACGGCGCAGAACCCGGTACGCCGGCTCTCGGAGGCCCTGCTCCCCCTGGAGCTCGCACCACGTACGCAACTCCAGCTCTCCGCGATCAGCCGTTGGAACGCGGTGCGCGGCATACGCGTCGGCCTGGTCGCCGCCGCCCTGCTGTTCCTGCTGATCGGTGCCAACCTGGCGACGCCGATCTACCCGGTGCTCCAGCAGCGCCTCGGGCTCACCGCGCTCGACACCACCATCCTCTTCACCATCTACGTCTTCGCCCTGGTCCCGGTGCTGGCAGCGGTCGGCCACTGGTCCGACCACCTCGGCCGGCGGGCGATGATCCTGCCCGCCGTCGCGCTGGCCGCCGGCGGTGACGCGCTCTTCGCCACCGCGGGCAGCTTCGGTCAGCTCGCCGCCGGACGGGCCGTCCAGGGCATCGCGGTGGGCCTGTCCACCGGGGCCGCCGGCGCCGCCCTCGGCGACCTGCTGCCGGAGCACCAGACCCTGGCCGCCAAACTCACCCTGGCCTGCTCGGCCGGCGGTGTCGCACTCGGCCCGGTCGTCGGAGCGCTGCTGGCTGGCGGCAACAACCCGCTGCTGACGCCGTTCCTGGTGCACGCCCTGGCCCTGCTGGCGCTCTGCGTCCCGCTCGCGCTGGTCCACCCCCGGATGCCCGGTGGGCTGCGCCCCGAGTCCTCCCCGCCGCGCATCACCACCCCGGCCCATCTGCGGCCCAAGCGGCTCGCCCTGCCCGCACGGGGCCGCCGCGAGTTCCTGCTCGCCGCCGGGGCCGGCTTCGTCTCCTACGCGGTCTTCGGTGTCTACCTCAGCCTGGCACCCGCCTTCTCCGCCAAGGTGCTGCACACCTCCTCGCACCTGACCGGCGCGGTGGTCGCCGCCCTGCTGCTCGGCTCCTCGGCCGCCGCCCAGCTGCTCGTCCCGCCGACCGCCGACCGCCTGGTGATCGCCCTCGGCATGACAGGCCTGGCCGCCGGACTCGGCATGGTGGTCGCCGCCGGCTACACCGGCACCGCTGCACTGCTCTTCATCGGCAGCGTGCTCGGCGGCGCCTGCCAGGGCGTGGCCTTCCGCTCCCTGTTCACCACCGCGGTCGCCGCCATGGACCCCGAGCGCCGCGGCAGCGAACTCTCCACCCTCTGGGTGATCATCTACCTGGGCAGCTCCCTGCCGATCGTCGGCGTGGGCGCCCTGGTCCGCTCCTACGGCCTGCTGCCGTCCGTCAGCGGCTTCGTCGGCCTCGCGGCCGCGGCCTGCCTGGGCCTGGCGGGGGCGGTGGTCAGGCGGCGCTAGTCCGACCAGGGACGCCAGGATTCGGTGCGGATCTCGACACCGAACGGCTCGGGCGACCGGACGAGATCGCCGAAATTCCAGGTCTCGGCGGTCTCGTACCTCCCGGACGCGGAGTCCGGCTCACTGAACAGGGGTGACGCCGGACTGCCGCGGATCCAATCGCGGCCACCACGCGCCCAGCATGGCCGTCCGCACGCAGATACACCACCGCCCCGTGGACCGTTACCTCGAAAGGGGGATCCACGGGGCGGTGGCGGAAAGCTCGGGCGATCAGACGTTGAAGCCGAGGGCGCGGAGCTGATCGCGGCCGTCGTCGGTGATCTTGTCGGGGCCCCACGGCGGCATCCAGACCCAGTTGATCCGCAGGTCCTTCACCAGACCGTCGGTGGCGGTCTTGGCCTGGTCCTCGATGACGTCGGTCAGCGGGCAGGCCGCCGAGGTGAGCGTCATGTCGATGGTGGCCACGTCGTCCTCGTCGATGTGGACGCCGTAGATCAGGCCCAGGTTGACGACGTCGATGCCCAGCTCGGGGTCGACGACGTCCATCAGGGCCTCGGTCAGGTCCTCGACGGACACGGTTCCGGCGCTGGTGCCCACCGGCCCGTCGGGGCTGCTCTCGGCAACCGTGCTCTCGGTCTCGCTCATTGATACGTCCTTCAGTCGTTGATGGCGGGCTGCTCGGCGAGGGCCTTCGCGGTGGCGTCCTTCCAGGCCATCCAGCTCAGCAGCGCGCACTTGACCCGGGCGGGGTACTTGGAGACACCGGCGAACGCGACCGCGTCCTCCAGCACCTCCTCGTCGCCCTCGGCCTGGCCCTTGCTCTGCATCAGCTCCAGGAAGGCCTCCTGGATGGCCCGGCCCTCGCCGACGGTCTTGCCGACCACCAGGTCGTTCAGCACCGAGGCGCTGGCCTGGCTGATCGAGCAGCCCTGCGACTCGTAGGAGATGTCCGCCACCACCGAGCCGTCGAGCTTGACCCGCAGGGTGATCTCGTCCCCGCAGGTCGGGTTGACGTGGTGCACCTCGGCGTCGCCGTCCCGCAGCCCCTTGCCGTGGGGGTTGCGGTAGTGGTCCAGGATGATCTCCTGGTACATCGAGTCGAGCTTCATGTCGGTGAACCCAGCCCTCAGCCGAAGAAGTTGCGGACGTGGTGCAGACCGGCGATCAGTGCGTCGACCTCGGCCGGCGTGGAGTACAGGTAGAACGACGCCCTGGTGGTCGCCGGAATTCCGTACCGCAGGCAGACCGGCCGCGCGCAGTGGTGGCCGACCCGCACGGCGATGCCCTGCTCGTCCAGCACCTGGCCCACGTCGTGCGGGTGGATGTCACCGAGGGTGAAGGAGATCGCGGCACCGCGGTCGACGGCCGTGCGGGGGCCGATGATCCGCAGCTCCGGGACCTCCAGCAGGCGCTCGACCGCGTACTCGGTGATCGCGTGCTCGTGAGCGGCGATCTTCTCCATGCCGATGTTCGACAGGTAGTCGATGGCCGCGCCGAGGCCGACCGCCTGGGCGATCGGCGGAGTGCCCGCCTCGAACTTGTGCGGCGCCGGGGCGTAGGTGGACGAGCCCATGGTGACGGTCTCGATCATCTCGCCGCCACCGAGGAACGGAGGCAGGTCCTCCAGCAGCTCCTGGCGGCCCCAGAGCACGCCGATGCCGGTCGGGGCCAGCATCTTGTGGCCGGTGAAGGCGACGAAGTCGGCCTCCAGCGCCTGGACGTCCAGCACCATGTGCGGCGCGGCCTGCGAGGCGTCGATCACCACCAGGGCACCGACCGACTGGGCCTTGCGGACGATGGTCTCGACCGGGTTGATGGTGCCCAGCAGGTTGGAGACCAGGGTGAAGGAGACCACCTTGGTCTTCTCGGTGATCAGCTCGTCGATGTCGGAGAGGTCCAGCCGGCCCTCGTCGGTCAGCCCGAACCACTTCAGCTTCGCGCCGGTGCGCTGCGAGAGCAGCTGCCACGGAACGATGTTGGAGTGGTGCTCCATCTCCGTGATGACGATCTCGGAGTCCGCGTCCACCCGGTACGGCTCGTCGGCCCAACCCAGCATGTTGGCAACCAGGTTGAGGGACTCGGAGGCGTTCTTGGTGAAGATCACCTCGTCCCGACTCGGCGCGTTGATGAAGGCCGCGACCTTGTCGCGGGCGCCCTCGTACAGCGCCGTGGCCTCCTCGGCCAGCACGTGCACACCGCGGTGCACGTTGGCGTTGTGCCGCTCGTAGTACGCGTTGAGGGCCTCCAGCACCTGCCGGGGCTTCTGCGAGGTCGCCGCGTTGTCCAGGTAGACCAGGGGCTTGCCGTCGTGCAGCAGACGCTGCAGGACCGGGAAGTCCTTGCGGATCGCCTCGGTGTCGAGCAGCCCGGTCAGCGCCGAGCCAGGATGGGTTGTCACTCGGAAGCGCCGCCCTTCACGTAGGCCTCGTAGCCCTCTTCCTCCAGCTTGTCGGCGAGCTCGGCACCGCCGGACTCGACGATGCGGCCGCCCGCGAAGACGTGGACGTAGTCGGGCTGGATGTACCGCAGGATGCGGGTGTAGTGGGTGACCAGCAGGGTGCCGACCTCGCCGGTGGCGCGGACCCGGTTGATGCCCTCGGAGACGACACGCAGCGCGTCGACGTCCAGGCCGGAGTCGGTCTCGTCCAGGATCGCGATCTTCGGCTTGAGCAGCTCCAGCTGCAGGATCTCGTGGCGCTTCTTCTCACCACCGGAGAAGCCCTCGTTGACGTTGCGCTCGGCGAAGGCCGGGTCCATCTGGAGGGCGGCCATCGTCTCCTTGACCTCCTTCA
The DNA here is from genome assembly GCF_055579945.1 of Kitasatospora sp. NPDC032150. Taxonomy (NCBI): domain Bacteria; kingdom Bacillati; phylum Actinomycetota; class Actinomycetes; order Kitasatosporales; family Streptomycetaceae; genus Kitasatospora; species Kitasatospora sp. NPDC032150. The sequence goes on from NZ_JBVIMH010000032.1 coordinate 25,977, forward strand.
CCCAGGTGCGCAGCTTCGGGGCCTCGCCGCGCACGGCGGTGGCGGCGGTGCGCAGGAAGTTGGAGACCGAGACGCCGGGGACCTCGACCGGGTACTGCATGGCCAGGAAGACACCGGCGCGGGCACGCTCGTCGACCGACATCGCCAGCACGTCCTCGCCGTCCAGCAGCACCGAGCCGCTGGTGACGGTGTACTTGGGGTGGCCGGCCAGCGAGTAGGCCAGGGTGGACTTGCCGGAGCCGTTGGGGCCCATGATCGCGTGGGTCTCGCCCTGCTTCACGGTCAGGTCGACGCCGCGCAGGATCTCCTTGCGCGGGCCATCCGACGAGTCACCAGTCTCGACGGAGACGTGCAGGTCACGGATTTCAAGCGTTGCCATGTGTACTCAGGACTCCTGGTTGACGGAGACGAGCACATCGTCCCCTTCGATCTTTACGGGGTAGACAGTGACCGGCTTGGTGGCGGGAAGCCCGGACGGCTTGCCGGAACGCAGGTCGAAGCTGGAGCCGTGCAGCCAGCACTCGATCCTGCAGTCCTCGACCTCGCCCTCGGAGAGGGAGACGTTCGCGTGCGAGCAGATGTCGTTGATCGCGAACACCTCGCCCTCGGTGCGGACCAGGGCGACCGGGACGCCGTTCAGCTCGACGCGCTTGGGCACGTCCTCGTGGAGCTCGCTCAGCGAGCAGGCGCGCAGGAAACTCATCCGACCGTCGCTTCCAGCTCGGCCTCGATCTTCTCCATCAGGTGGTCCTGGATCTCGGCGACGCCGATCTGCTGGACCAGCTCGGCGAAGAAGCCGCGGACCACCAGGCGGCGGGCCTCGTCGGCCGGGATGCCGCGGGCCTGCAGGTAGAAGAGCTGCTCGTCGTCGAAGCGGCCGGTGGCCGAGGCGTGGCCGGCGCCGACGATCTCGCCGGTCTCGATCTCCAGGTTGGGGATCGAGTCGACCCGGGCGCCGTCGGTGAGCACCAGGTTGCGGTTCTGCTCGTAGGTGTCGGTGCCGACGGCGGCGGCGCGGATCAGCGCGTCGCCGACCCAGACCGCGTGCGCGTCCTGGCCCTGCAGGGCGCCCTTGTAGACCACGTTGGACCGGCAGTGCGGGGTGTCGTGGTCGATGATCAGGCGGTGCTCCAGGTGCTGGCCGGCGTCGGCGAAGTACAGGCCGTACAGCTCGGCCTCGCCGCCGGAGGCGGTGTAGCGCACCCGCGGGTGGATCCGGACCAGGTCGCCGCCGAAGGTGACGAGCACGGACTTGAGCGAAGCGTCCCGGCCGACCAGGGCGGACTGCTGGGCGGCGTACACCGCGTCGCGCTCCCAGTCCTGGACGGAGACGAAGGTGAGCTTGGCGCCGTCGCCGACCAGCAGCTCGACGTTGGCGGCGCGGGTGCCGGTGCCGGTGTGGTTCAGCACCACGACGGCCTCGGCGAACGGCTTGACGTCGATCACCACGTGCGCGAAGCGGACCCCGCCCTCGCCGTGCACGTCGATCTTCACCGGCTCGGTCAGCACCGTCTCCTTGGGGACGGTGACGACCAGCGCCTGCTCGAAGCCGCTGTACGCCTGCGCGGCGACCCGGTCCACCGGCTTGCCCGCCTTGCCGAGACGGGCGTCCTCGCGGCCGACGGTCTCGGCGGTGACGCCGGCCGGCAGGCTCAGCTCGACCTTGTCCTCGCCCTTGTCCGCGGCGGCGGCGCTCCCGTCGTGCAGCCCGCCGAGGCGGTGCAGCGGGGTGAACCGCCAGTCCTCCTCACGGCCGTGCGGGACCGGGAAGTCGTTCACGTCGTAGGACGGCTTCACCGCGACGCGGGCGTCGATCGGCTGCTGGACGGTGGCCCGGCCGGTGCCGGGCCCGGCCAGCTGGGCACCGGCTCCGGTGGTGCCGACCTCGATCGAACCGGCGGTGGTGGCGCCGGAGGTGTTCTGAACGTCAGCCATGGCTGTTCGTAGTGCTCTCTTCCTCAAAGGTGTGGATGGACGGGACCTCGGCCGGGTGTCAGCCGACGGAGCCCTCCATCTGCAGCTCGATCAGCCGGTTGAGCTCCAGCGCGTACTCCATCGGCAGCTCGCGCGCGATCGGCTCGACGAAGCCGCGGACGATCATCGCCATCGCCTCGAACTCGGTCATGCCGCGGCTCATCAGGTAGAAGAGCTGGTCCTCGCTGACCTTGGAGACGGTGGCCTCGTGGCCCATGGACACGTCGTCCTCGCGGACGTCCACGTACGGGTAGGTGTCCGAGCGGGAGATGGTGTCGACCAGCAGCGCGTCGCAGAGCACGTTGGACTTGGCGCCGTGCGAACCCTCGCCGATCTCGATCAGACCGCGGTAGGAGGTCCGGCCGCCGCCCCGGGCCACCGACTTGGAGACGATGTTGGAGGAGGTGTTCGGTGCCATGTGGACCATCTTGGCGCCGGCGTCCTGGTGCTGGCCCTCGCCCGCGAAGGCGATCGACAGGGTCTCGCCCTTGGCGTGCTCGCCCATCAGGTAGACGGCCGGGTACTTCATGGTGACCTTGGAACCGATGTTGCCGTCGACCCACTCCATGGTCGCGCCCTCGTACGCCACGGCGCGCTTGGTGACCAGGTTGTAGACGTTGTTCGACCAGTTCTGGATGGTCGTGTAGCGGCAGCGGCCGCCCTTCTTGACGATGATCTCGACCACGGCGCTGTGCAGCGAGTCCGAGGAGTAGATCGGCGCGGTACAGCCCTCGACGTAGTGGACGTAGGCGTCCTCGTCGACGATGATCAGCGTCCGCTCGAACTGGCCCATGTTCTCGGTGTTGATCCGGAAGTAGGCCTGCAGCGGGATGTCGACGTGCACGCCCTTCGGCACGTAGATGAACGAACCGCCGGACCACACGGCCGTGTTGAGCGCGGCGAACTTGTTGTCACCGGCCGGGATGACGGTGCCGAAGTACTCCTTGAACAGCTCCGGGTGCTCGCGCAGCGCGGTGTCGGTGTCCAGGAAGATGACGCCCTGCGCCTCCAGGTCCTCGCGGATCTGGTGGTACACGACCTCGGACTCGTACTGCGCGGCGACACCGGCGACCAGGCGCTGCTTCTCCGCCTCCGGGATGCCCAGCTTGTCGTAGGTCGCCTTGATGTCCGCGGGCAGGTCCTCCCAGGACTCGGCCTGCTTCTCGGTGGAGCGGACGAAGTACTTGATGTTGTCGAAGTCGATGCCGGAGAGGTCCGAACCCCAGGTCGGCATGGGCTTCTTCTCGAACAGCTTCAGGCCCTTGAGACGCAGGTTGAGCATCCACTCGGACTCGTTCTTCTTCGCCGAGATGTCGCGGACGACGTCTTCGCTCAGGCCCCGCTTGGCGGCGGCACCGGCGACGTCCGGGTCCGCCCAGCCGTACTCGTAGGTGCCCAGGCCCTCGAGCTCCGGGTGCGAAACGGTGTCAGTCATGCGAGGTTCCTCCGCGCGGACGCTGAATTCTGATCGGTAGACGTACCGGCAGTCGGCACGGCATCGGGAGCCCGGCGCGGGCCGGGCGACGATGCGGCACCGGGTGCCGGCACATAGGTGGTGCAGACCCCGTCACCGTGGGCGATGGTGGCCAGCCGTTGCACATGGGTGCCCAGGAGCCGGGAGAAGACCTCGGTCTCCGCCTCGCAGAGCTGCGGGAACTGCTCGGCGATGTGCGCGACCGGGCAGTGGTGCTGGCAGAGCTGGGCGCCCGCCGGGGCCTTCGCGGCGGTCGACGGCACCCGCCGCACCGTGGCAGCGTACCCGTCGGCGCTCAGCGCCTGGGCGAGAGCCTCGGTGCGCTGCTCCGGTGCGGCCTGGCCGAGCATGGCGAGGTACTTCTGGCCCTGCTTGCCGAACCGGGCCCGGGCGAAGGCGGCGACCGCCTCCTCGCCCGCCTCGCCGCCGCCCACCGACTCGGAGATCCAGCGCAGGGCGTCGGCGGCGAGCTGGTCGTAGGCCTGGTAGAAGGCGTCCCGGCCGGACTCGGTGAGGACGAAGACCTTGGCGGGACGGCCCCGGCCCCGGCTGCCGTAGACCCGCTGCTCGCGGGATTCGACCAGACCGGCGGCGAGCAGTCCGTCCAGGTGACGGCGGACGGCCGCGGCGGTCAGCCCGAGGCGGCTGGCCAGGTCGGCGGCGGAGGAAGGGCCGTGGTCGAGGATCGAACGGGCCACCCGGTCCCGGGTGGCCCGGTGGCCCTCCAGCAGTACCTCGGCCGCCGTCGCGGGCACGGCACAGCCGGGGGCCGACTCGGCCTCCTGCTGATCCACCTGCTCGCGCATGTTTTTCACAACACGATTGTTGCGTAATTCCTTCCCGTGAAACAAGCCGTGATCCACGCCTCACCCATGTCATCCGTCACGCAGGCAAGCCTTACCTGGCCCGCGGAAACGATCACGGCACGCGGTGTGAACCCGTCCCGAGCCGAGGGGGTACCCCCGGCCGGAGGCTGGGGGGCGGCGCGCCGACGTCGAAAGGGACGAGTGACAAGCGAGTGAAGCGAGCGGCGGAGCAGGGCCCCTCCTGCTCGATGGCGGGCAAGGAGGGCGAGCGTCGGCGCCGAGTACGAGCGCCTGGCGGCGAGTGGGCAAGTGAAGGCCACGTGTCAGGTCCTCTTACACTCGCCGGTATGCAGACTTCACCCGCCGTCGAGGTGACCGGACTGGTCAAGCGCTACGGCGAGAAGACGGCCGTGGACGGCCTCGACCTCACCGTCGAACGCGGCGCCGTCACCGCCGTACTCGGCCCCAACGGCGCCGGCAAGACCACCACCATCGAGACCTGCGAGGGCTATCGCCGCCCGGACGCCGGCACCGTCCGCGTCCTCGGCCTCGACCCGATCGCCGACGCCCGCGAGCTGCGCCCCAGGGTCGGCGTGATGCTCCAGTCCGGCGGCGTGTACGCGGGCGCCCGCGCGGTGGAGATGCTGCGCCACACCGCCAGGCTGCACGCCGACCCGCTGGACGTGGACGCCCTGGTCGAGCGCCTGGGGCTGGGATCCTGCGGCCGCACCACCTACCGCCGCCTCTCCGGCGGCCAGCAGCAGCGCCTGGCCCTGGCCATGGCCGTGGTCGGCCGCCCCGAGCTGGTCTTCCTGGACGAGCCCACCGCCGGCCTCGACCCGCAGGCCCGCCGAGCCACCTGGGACCTCGTCCGCGACCTCAAGCGCGACGGCGTCACCGTGATCGTCACCACCCACTACATGGACGAGGCCGAGGAACTGGCCGACCGGGTCGCCATCATCGACCGCGGCAGGGTCATCGCCGCCGGCAGCCCGGCGGAACTCCGCGGCAGCGGCGGCGAGTCCAGCGTGCACTTCGAGGCCCCCGCCGGACTCGACCTCGCCACGCTGCGCAAGCTCCTGCCGGACGGCGTCGCCGCCGCCGAGACCGCCCCCGGCCACTACCGCGTCGAGGCCAGGCTCGAACCCGAGGTGCTCTCGGCGATCAACGAATGGTGCGCGCTGGCCGGCGCCGCCCCCGAGCGGCTCACCGCGCGGCTGCGCAGCCTCGAAGACGTCTTCCTCGATCTGACCGGACGGGACCTGCGATCGTGACCACCTCCTACTCCCCCGCACCTGGCGCGGCACCCGTCGGCCGGATGCTGCTGGCGCAGACCGCCTTCGAGACGAAGATGCTGCTGCGCAACGGCGAGCAGCTGCTGCTCACCGTGGTGATCCCGACCGTGCTGCTGGTGCTGTTCAGCGCCGTGGACGTGGTCTCGGTGGACGGCCCCGGCAAGCGGGTGGACTTCCTGGCCCCCGGCCTGCTGGCGCTCGCCGTGATGTCCACCGCCTTCACCGGTCAGGCCATCGGCGTCGGATTCGAACGCCGCTACGGCGTGCTCAAGCGGCTCGGCGCCTCTCCGCTGCCGCGCTGGGCGCTGCTGACCGCCAAGACCGGCTGCGTCCTGGTCACCGAGGTGCTGCAGGTCCTGCTGCTCTCGGTGATCGCCCTCGCCCTCGGCTGGGCCCCGCACGGGCTGGCAACACCAGGAGGGGCGCTCGCCCTGGCCGGCCTGCTGGTGTTGGGCACCGCCGCCTTCTCCGGCCTCGGCCTGCTGATGGCCGGAACCCTTCGGGCGGAGGCCACCCTGGCCGCCGCCAACCTGGTGTTCATCCTGCTGCTGCTGGCCGGCGGCGTGGTGGTCCCGCTCGCCAAGTTCCCCGCCGCGATCCGCTCGGCCCTGGAACTGCTGCCGATCAGCGCGCTCTCCGACGGCCTGCGCTCGGTCCTCCAGTACGGCTCCGGCGTCCCCTGGTCCGACCTCGGCATCCTCGCGGTCTGGGCCGCCCTGGGGCTGGCGGCGGCGGCCCGCTTCTTCCGCTGGGAGTAGACCGCCCGGGGCGCCGGGGGCAGACGGGCGGCTCCCGCGCCCCGGCGCCCGGGCCGTCCGGATCCTTCCGGCCCGGCGAGGTCCGCCGGGCAGGCCCTGGCTAGGCTGGTTCCGTGACCTTTCACGGCTGGCCGGCCGAGGCGCTCGAGTTCTACGAGCACCTGGAGGCCGACAACTCCAGGACCTTCTGGAACGCCCACCGCGCCACCTACGAGGAGTCGGTCCGGGCCCCGATGGCCGACCTGCTGGACGAGCTGGAGGACGAGTTCGGCCCGGGCAAGATCTTCCGGCCCAACCGCGACATCCGGTTCAGCGCCGACAAGTCCCCGTACAAGACCCACATCGGCGCCCACCTCAGCACCGGCGGCTACATCCAGCTCTCCGCCGACGGCCTGGCCTGCGGCAACGGCATGTACCGGCTCGCCACCGACCAGCTGGCCCGCTACCGCACCGCCGTCGCCGAGGACATCACCGGCGCCGAACTCGAACGCGTGATCGCCGAGGTCGAGCGGGCCGGCCCCACCGTGCACGGCCGCGACGAGCTCAAGAGCGCCCCGCGCGGCTACCCCAAGGACCACCCCAGGATCGGCCTGCTCCGCTGCAAGGGCCTGGTCGCCTGGCAGGAGTGGGAACCCGCCGCCTGGCTCGGCACCCGGACCGCCGCCGGGCGGATCACCGCCTTCCTGCGCGCCTCCCTGCCCCTGAAGGCCTGGCTCGACCACCACGTCGGCCCGAGCGAACTCCCCGAGCGGTAGCCGCCCGATCAGTGCCGGCGCGCGGAGCGACGGCGGGTGGCGAACAGCAGTCCACCGCCGATCGCGATCACGACCGCACCGGCCACGGCGATCACCGGGGTCCCGCTGCCGCCGCCGGTGGAGGCCAGCTCGGGGGCCGAGGAACTCGGCGAGGGGGTGGGCCTCTTGCTGCTGTGCGAGGGGCTGGGGGTCGGGCTGGGGGTCGGGCTGGCGCTCTGCGGCGGGCTAGGCGAGGGCGAGGGGCTGTGGCTCGGGCTCTGGCTGGGGCTGGGCGAGGGCGAGGTCCGGCAGGGGGCGATGCTCTCGGTCCGGTCGATGTTCCAGTCGGTGTTGCCCGGGTCCTCCGTGGTGCGGACGATCAGCTCGGCCTTGACGTCCGCGCTGTGCGACGGAACGGCGAAGCTCTGGCTGTAGGCATCGCCGAAGGTCTTCTCGTCGACCAGCTCCTCACCGTCCAGAACGAGGGTGACGGTGTTCTTGAACTGCGGGTTGTAGTCGGTCAGTTTGACGCTGATCTTGTCGCAGGTCACCGTCCAGACGGGGATGTGGGCCGAAGCGCTGCCGGCTAGCGCCAGGGGTGCCACCGTGCCGAGCGCGGCCGCTGCCGCCAGTGCGCCGATCCGAGTCCGTCGTTGTCCCGCCACGCCGAAGCCCCTTCCCGAACGACCTTGCCATGGACGGGCGTTGACAGTTCCGATCGCCCGGAGCCTGGCCTGCGGTGCGGCACTCTACCGGTCCGGACCCGTTGTGCCACCCCGCCGGATGGCCGGATGCATGTGGCCCAACAGCCCATCACAACAAGGGACTCCGGCACAGGCGATAACGGAAAATGCACACCGCCTGACCGATTCCGATCGAACAGTGCGCACTTACGCCTGGCGCGACCTCAGGACTCCCGGCCGACCGACGGGCCGGCGGGCTCCTCGGCGCCCTGCGATTGCCCGGCAGCCACCGCGAAGCCGCTCGGCTTCGCGGTGCCACCGGTGAACGCGGTTCGACTACCGTCTCCGCTGCCTTCGGCCTTGGCCGTGGCACTGGCGGAGGGGCGGCCGACGCCTGCGCGATCGAGACGGCACGCGACCCGGCGGGCAGACCGCCGAGCCGGTCGGGGACGGGCCCTGGGGCCGTCCCGGCGCGTCTCAGGACCACCAGAGCCTACCTGCTCCCCGGAGTGCCCTCCGCTGCCGTGCGCCGCCTCACCGGCGCCCACGCTTACCCGCACGCCGCCGGATAGGAACATCGACCGGTCTGTGGAGAATTGTCCGATCCGCTCGGCCCGCTGCTCCGGCACGCCCCCGGGCCAAGATCCGGTATAAGCCAACCTAGGATGAACGGGTGCGTACCCCCTCCTCCCTCCTCGCCGACCGCTGGCAGCCGTCCGTCGAGACCGTTCGCCGGGCCGCCTTCGCCGCACTGGTGATGAGCGTAGTGATCGTGCTCACCGGCGGCGCCGTCCGGCTGACCGCCTCCGGCCTGGGCTGCACCACCTGGCCCCGCTGCACCGGTGAGAGCCTGACGCCGACGCCCCAGATGGGCATCCACGGCGTCATCGAGTTCACCAACCGGATGCTCACCTACGTGCTGTGCGCGGCGATCGCCTGGGCCACCCTGGCGGCCCGCTGCCACCAGCGGTGGCGCCGCAGCCTCACCAAGCTCGGCTGGGCCCAGTTCTGGCTGGTGATGAGCAACGCCGTGATCGGCGGCATCACCGTGCTGACCGGCCTCAACCCGTACGTCGTCGCGGTCCACATGGTGGCCGCCATGGGCCTGGTCTGGGTCGCCCTGCTGATGTGGGAGCGCGCCAAGGAGGGCGACGGCGCCCCGGAGCAGCTGGTCTCCCAGCCGCTGGTACGGCTCTCGCAGCTGATGGTGGCGGTGATCGGACTGCTGGTGCTGGTCGGCACGGTGGTGACCGGCGCCGGCCACCACCCGGGCTCCTCCAGCGACGGCGGCAAGCCGGTGTACCGGATCCCGATCGACTACGACCGGCTCGTCCAGGCCCACGCCGACCTGGTCTTCCTGTCGATCGGCCTGGTGGTCGCACTGGTCTTCGCCTTCGCCGCCGTGAAGGCGCCGGCGGCAGCCCGGGCCCGGGTCCGCGAGCTCCTGTTCGTCCTGCTCGCCCAGGGCCTGCTCGGCCTCGTGCAGTACTTCACCGACGCCCCCGAGGTCATGGTCGGCCTGCACATGCTCGGCGCCGCCCTGGTCTGGGCCGCCGCCCTGCGCGTCCCGCTGGCCCTGCGCACCCGCGCCGACGAGCCCGTCCCGGCCGGCGCCGAGGCGGCCTCCAGGACCCTCCAGGCCGCCTGAGAGCACGACGAGAGGCCCTGATCCCGCAATCGGCGGGATCAGGGCCTCTCGTCGTCCCCGCGGTCAGCCGCCGAGTTGGATGCCGGCCATCCGCTTCCACTCGTACGCACCGGTCTTCACCTTGAGCCCCAGCTCGCCCTCGAAGCTGTCGTGCAGGGTCACCCCGGACAGCTCGGCGGCCCGGCGCCCGACGGCGTAGGTCGGGGCGACCTGGTCGCCCCACGTGCCGTCCGCGCCCACCAGGACGATCCGGGTGGCGGTACGGCCGACGTACTCGACCACGCCGTCGGCGCTGCCGCCGTGCTGCCGGGTGAAGCTCTCGATGTGCTTGGCGATGCGCTTCGCGCGGCGCTCGGCGCGGGCGTCCTGCGGGACGTTGGTGGCGGTCTCTGCGCTGGTCATGCCCGCATGCTACCCAGCAGTAGACACTCCTGCGACGCCGCTGCCGTGTGCGGCCCGACACACCTGCCGCCACATGCGGAAAGGCCCGACCTGGACCAGGTCGGGCCTTTCGTACAGCCGGTCGATCAGAGGAAGGGGTCCACCGCCACGACCACGAAGAGCAGCGACAGATAGGTGATCGACCAGTGGAACAGCCGCATCTCCTTCAGCTGCGCGCCCACGATCCCGGCCTTGGCGCGGTTGTACAGGCCGTGCGCCTCCTTGAGCCAGAACGCGCCGAGCACGGCCGCCGCCACCGGGTACAGCAGGGAGGTGTGCCCCAGCGGCCACAGGGCCAGCGAGACGGCCACCATCACCCAGGAGTAGACGACGATCTGCTTGGCCACCGCCAGGTTGCCCTTGAGCACCGGGAGCATCGGCACCCCGGCCTTCTGGTAGTCCTCCCGGACCTTCATGGAGAGCGGCCAGTAGTGCGGCGGCGTCCAGAAGAAGATCACCAGGAAGAGCACCAGCGCCGACCAGGACAGCGAGTTGCGCACCGCCGCCCAGCCGACGAAGACCGGCATGCAGCCCGCGATCCCGCCCCAGACGATGTTCTGGGTGGTGCGCCGCTTCAGGCCGAGCGTGTAGACGAAGACGTAGAACAGCAGCGCGGACAGCGCGAGGCCTGCGGACAGCCAGTTCACCAGCAGCCCGAGGAAGAGCGTGGAGCCGACCGCCAGCGCGATGCCGAACAGCAGCGCCTCGCGCGGCGACACCATGCCCGTGACGATCGGGCGGCGCTCGGTACGGGACATCACCGCGTCGATGTCACGGTCGATGTACATGTTCAGCGCGTTGGCACCGCCGGCCGACAGGTAACCGCCGAGCACCACCTTCAGGACCAGCAGCAGGTTGGGCACCCCATGCTGCGCCAGGAACATCACCGGGACGGTGCTCATCAGCAGCAGCTCGATGATCCGAGGCTTGGTCAGTGCAACGAATGCCCCTACGCGGGCCCCGAACGGCCGGTGCGCAGGGCTCGCCCCGACCGTCCCGGCAGGGCGGCTCTCGACGGCGGTCACGAACACCCCAACTCAAGATGAATCTTCACAGGCGTCCCCGGGACCGCTTGGTTGCCGTCACGACCGCGCTGCGCGTACCACGCCACCTTAGACGCTCCATATCTCCGGCCCGGCCTCGGGGTCCCCCGGCGGGGCGCAACCGCACACCGCCGGGTGAACCCCTGAACAGCGGCCCTCCGGTCCTTCCGGAGCGGGCCCGGGCCGTCTTGGCCCTTGGACGCGCAAAGCTGATCGAGATGGGACAGGGTAGGACAAGGTGCGTCCCGCCCTGCCGGGAATCGGGGCCACGCGGCCCTGGTTGTCCCGCCACGCAGGTCGGGGCCCGCTCTGGCGGTAGGCTCGCACAGAGAAGCGGGATCAACCCTCCGTGACCGGCACCATTCAGACGTCAGGTCCACAATGACGTGGCCGACCGGTCCCTCACGGGGTCACTCTTCATTTATGGAAGGAGCCCTGACTCAGGGTGAGCACCACGCCGACGAACGCATTCGAGTGGACCGAGCTGGACCAGCGCACGGTCGACACCGCCCGTGTCCTGGCCATGGACGCCGTCCAGAAGGTGGGCAACGGCCACCCGGGGACGGCCATGTCGCTGGCCCCCGCGGCGTACCTGATCTTCCAGCGTTTCCTGCGCCACGACCCCACCGACCCTGCCTGGGCCGGCCGTGACCGCTTCGTGCTCTCGCCCGGGCACACCTCGCTGACGCTGTACACCCAGCTGTACCTGTCGGGCTACGGGCTGTCGCTCGACGACCTCAAGGCCTTCCGCGTCGCGGGCAGCCGCACCCCGGGCCACCCGGAGCACGGCCACACCGCCGGTGTGGAGACGACCACCGGCCCGCTCGGCCAGGGCATCGCCAACGCGGTGGGCATGGCGATGGCCGCCCGCTACGAGCGCGGTCTGTTCGACCCGAAGGCCCCGGCGGGCCAGTCCCCGTTCGACCACACCATCTGGGCGATCGTCTCCGACGGCGACCTGGAGGAGGGCATCTCCGCCGAGGCGTCCTCGCTGGCCGGCCACCAGAAGCTGGGCAACCTGGTCGCGCTGTACGACGACAACCACATCTCGATCGAGGGCGACACCGCGACCGCCTTCTCCGAGGACGTCCTGGCCCGCTACGAGGCGTACGGCTGGCACGTCCAGCGGGTGGCGCCGAAGACCGACGGCGACATCGACGTGCACGCCCTCGCGGCGGCCCTGGAGGCGGCCCGCGCCGAGACCTCCCGGCCGTCGATCATCGGGATGCGCACCATCATCGCCTGGCCGGCCCCGAACGCCCAGGACACCGCCAAGGCGCACGGCTCGGCGCTCGGCGAGGCCGAGATCGCCGCCACCAAGAAGGTGCTGGGCTTCGACCCGCAGAAGACCTTCGAGGTCACCGACGAGGTCGTCAACCACGCCCGCGAGGTCGTCCAGCGCGGCAAGGCCGCCCGGGCCGAGTGGGAGAAGGGCTTCCACGCCTGGCGCGAGGCCGAACCGGAGCGCGCCGCCGAGTTCGACCGGATCACCGCCGGCGAGCTCCCCGACGGCTGGGAGAAGGCCGTCCCGGTCTTCCCGGCCGGCAAGGACGTCGCCACCCGCAAGGCCTCCGGCGACACCCTCAAGGCGCTCGGCGCGGTGATCCCGGAGCTGTGGGGCGGCTCGGCCGACCTCGCGGAGTCCAACCTCACCACCATCGACGAGGACAGCTCCTTCCTGCCCGAGGGCAACCCGCTGAAGTCGGCCGACCCGTACGGCCGGACCATCCACTTCGGCATCCGCGAGCACGCCATGGGCTCGACCATGAACGGCATCGCGCTGCACGGCAACACCCGGGTCTTCGGCGGCACCTTCCTGGTGTTCTCCGACTACATGCGCCCCGCGGTCCGCCTCGCCGCGCTGATGAAGCTGCCGGTCACCTACGTCTGGACGCACGACTCGATCGGCCTCGGCGAGGACGGCCCGACCCACCAGCCGGTCGAGCACCTGGCCGCGCTGCGCGCCATCCCGGGCCTGTCCGTCGTCCGCCCGGCCGACGCCAACGAGACCGCCGTCGCCTGGCGCGCCATCGCCGAGCGGCACTCCAGCCACCCCGGCCCGGTCGGCCTGGCGCTCACCCGCCAGGGCGTGCCGACCTTCGACCGCGAGGTCTTCAACCCGGCCGACGGCGTCGCCAAGGGCGGTTACGTGCTGGCCGAGGCGTCCAACTTCGCGCCGAAGGTGATCCTGATCGCCACCGGCTCCGAGGTGCAGCTCGCCGTCAAGGCCCGCGAGGAGCTGGAGGCCGACGGCATCCCGACCCGCGTGGTCTCCATGCCGTCCATCGAGTGGTTCAACGAGCAGGACCAGGCGTACCGCGACAGCGTGCTGCCGCCGAACGTCCGGGCCCGCGTCTCGGTCGAGGCCGGTATCGCCCAGGGCTGGCGCGAGCTGGTCGGCGACGCCGGCCGGATCATCAGCCTGGAGCACTACGGCGCCTCCGCCGACTACAAGGTGCTCTTCCGTGAGTTCGGCCTGACCGCGGACGCCGTGGCCAACGCCGCCCGCGCCTCGCTCCGCACGGTCGAGGCCATCTCCCGCTAGCCCCCGCTCCCCGGCCGAAGGGCGTGCCGATGCCGAAAGCGAAGACCGACGCACCAGCGACGATCGTCCGCACCGGCCCCGGACGCCCTTCGGCCGGCGAACCGCAACGGGCCGGGTGTCCGACCGCACATCGGATACCCGGCTCGGCAGACCACCCCACTGCAGACGTACGAAGACGAAGAAGAGGATGAAGCACCATGACTGACGCACTGAAGCGCCTCAGCGACGAAGGCGTGGCGATCTGGCTGGACGACCTCAGCCGTGACCGGCTGAACAGCGGGAACCTGGCCGAACTGGTGCAGAGCAAGCACGTGGTGGGTGTCACCACCAACCCGACCATCTTCCAGAAGGCCATCGGCGGCGGCAGCGCGGCCTACCAGGGCCAGCTGAAGGACCTGGCGGTCCGCAAGGTCACCACCGACGAGGCCGTCCGCATGATCACCACCTCGGACGTGCGCGACGCGGCCGACGTGCTGCGCCCGGTCTACGACGCCTCCAACGGCCGTGACGGCCGGGTCTCCATCGAGGTCGACCCGCGCCTGGCCCACCAGACCGAGGCCACCGTGGCCGAGGCCAAGCAGCTGTGGTGGCTGGTGGACCGCCCGAACGTGTTCATCAAGATCCCCGCCACCAAGGCCGGTCTGCCCGCCATCTCGGCCGTGCTCGCCAAGGGCATCAGCGTCAACGTCACGCTGATCTTCTCCCTGGAGCGCTACCGCGCGGTGATGGACGCCTACCTGACCGGTCTGGAGCGGGCCAAGGCCGCCGGTCTGGACCTCTCGCAGATCGAGTCGGTCGCCTCGTTCTTCGTCTCCCGCGTGGACACCGAGATCGACAAGCGCCTGGACAAGGTCGGCGGCGAGGCCAAGCAGCTCCGCTCCAAGGCGGCCCTGGCCAACGCCCGCCTCGCCTACCAGGCCTTCGAGGAGGTCTTCTCGTCCGACCGCTGGAAGGCCCTGGAGGCCGCCGGTGCCAACGCGCAGCGTCCGCTGTGGGCCTCCACCGGTGTCAAGGACCCCTCCCTGCCGGACACCCTGTACGTCACCGAGCTGGTCGCCCCCGGCACCGTGAACACCATGCCCGAGGCCACCCTGGACGCCACCGACGACCACGGTGTGGTCACCGGTGACACCATCACCACCAACTACGACGACGCCAAGGCCGTGATGGAGGCCATCGCCGCCGCCGGTGTCGACTACGACGATGTCGTCCAGGTGCTGGAGGACGAGGGCGTCGAGAAGTTCGAGCAGTCCTGGAACGAGCTGCTCGACACCGTCACCGCCTCCCTGGCCGCCCTCGCCGCCGAGAAGTGATCTCACCCGCTCACATTCACCGAAAGCGGAGCCACTCCCGTGAGCACTGACTATCCCGAGGTCGAGCAGGGCGAACCCCCGCTCCCGTCCTCGAACCCCCTGCGGGACCCCGCAGACCGACGGCTCCCGCGCATCGCGGGGCCGTCGGGCCTGGTCATCTTCGGTGTCACCGGCGACCTGTCGCGCAAGAAGCTGATGCCGGCCATCTACGACCTCGCCAACCGCGGTCTGCTGCCGCCGGGCTTCTCACTCGTCGGCTTCGCCCGCCGCGAGTGGGAGGACGAGGACTTCGCCAAGGAGGTCCACGACGCCGTCAAGCAGCACTCCCGGACCCCGTTCCGGGAGGAGGTCTGGCAGCAGCTCGCCAAGGGCATGCGCTTCATCCAGGGCTCCTTCGACGACGACGAGGCCTTCGAGCACCTGCGCAAGACGATCCAGGACCTCGACGCGGCCCAGGGCACCGGCGGCAACTTCGCCTTCTACCTGTCGGTTCCGCCGAGCGCCTTCCCGATCGTGGTCCAGCAGCTGAAGAAGCACGGGCTGGCCGACCCGCCGAACGGCTCCTGGCGCCGTGCGGTGATCGAGAAGCCGTTCGGCCACGACCTGGCGAGCGCCCAGGAGTTGAACCGGATCGTCCACGAGGTCTTCCCGCGGGACGAGGTCTTCCGGATCGACCACTACCTGGGCAAGGAGACCGTCCAGAACATCCTGGCGCTGCGCTTCGCCAACACGATGTTCGAACCGATCTGGAACCGGTCCTACGTGGACCACGTACAGATCACCATGGCCGAGGACATCGGCATCGGCGGGCGCGCCGGCTACTACGACGGCATCGGGGCGGCCCGTGACGTCATCCAGAACCACCTGCTCCAGCTGATGGCGCTCACCGCCATCGAGGAGCCCGCGTCCTTCCACCCGAAGGCGCTGGTCGCCGAGAAGCTCAAGGTGCTGAGCGCGGTCAAGCTCCCGGCCGACCTGGGCAGCCACACCGTGCGCGGCCAGTACACGACCGGCTGGCAGGGCGGCGAGGAGGTGGCCGGCTACCTGGACGAGGACGGCATCAACCCCGAGTCCACCACCGACACCTACGCGGCGATCAAGCTGGAGATCAACAACCGGCGCTGGGCGGGCGTCCCGTTCTACCTGCGCACCGGCAAGCGGCTCGGCCGCCGGGTCACCGAGATCGCGGTGGTCTTCAAGCGCGCCCCGTACCTGCCCTTCGACGCCTACGCCACCGAGGAGCTGGGGCAGAACGCCCTGGTCATCAGGGTGCAGCCGGACGAGGGCGTGACGGTGCGGTTCGGCTCAAAGGTGCCGGGCACCTCGTTCGAGGTGCGGGACGTCACCATGGACTTCCAGTACGGCGAGTCCTTCACCGAGTCCAGCCCGGAGGCGTACGAGCGGCTCATCCTGGACGTCCTGCTCGGTGACGCCAACCTGTTCCCGCGTCACCAGGAGGTCGAGCTCTCCTGGCAGATCCTCGACCCGATCGAGAAGTACTGGGACAGCCACGGCAAGCCCGCCCAGTACCCGGCCGGGACCTGGGGACCGGCCGAGGCGGACGAGATGCTCGCACGAGACGGCAGGAGCTGGCGTCGGCCATGAAGATCGACCTGACCAACACCACTTCCAGCAAGATCAACGCGGCGCTGATGAACGCCCGCCGGGCGGGCGGGAACGCCGCCGGCGGGATGGTGCTCACCCTCGTCATCGTCACCGACGAGGGCAGCGCCTACGACGCGCTCAAGGCGGCCAACGACGCCTCGCGCGAGCACCCCAGCCGCACCCTCGCGGTGATCAAGCGCGAGGGGCGCTCGCCCCGGGCCCGTGCCGAGACCCGGCTGGACGCCGAGATCCTGGTCGGCTCGGACGCGGGTTCGGGTGAGACCGTCATCCTGCGGATGCACGGCGAACTCGCCTCGCACGCCCAGTCGGTGGTGCTGCCGCTGCTGCTGCCCGACGCCCCCGTGGTGGTCTGGTGGCCGGACAACGCGCCGCTGCACCCCGCGCAGGACCCGCTGGGCGCGCTCGCCCAGCGCCGGATCACCGACGCGGTCACCGCCGAGTCGCCGGTCGGCCAGCTCGCCCAGCGGGCCGAGAGCTACGCCCCCGGCGACACCGACCTGGCGTGGACCCGGATCACCGGCTGGCGCTCCATGCTGGCCGCCGCCCTGGACCAGCGTCCGGCCCAGATCACCTCCGCCGTGGTCGAGGGCGAGTCCTACAACCCGAGCGTCGAGTTGCTCGGGCTGTGGCTGATGAACCGGCTGCGCGTCCCGGTCGAGCGGGTGGTCACCGCTGGTCCCGGGATCACCTCGGTCACCCTGCGCACCAAGGACGGCTCGGTCGTCCTGGACCGCCCGGACGGCCTGATGGGCACCCTCTCCATGCCCGGATCGCCGGACCGCCAGGTCGCCCTCAAGCGCCGGGAGACCTCGGAGCTGATCGCCGAGGAGCTGCGCCGCCTCGACCCGGACGACATCTACGCGAGCGCCGTCCGCACCCCCGTGGAGCGGCTGAACGAGCCCGCCGCCACCGAGTCCGCCACGAACGTCTCCCCGGACGCCGAGTCCGCCACGGACGCCTCCCCGGACGCCGAGTCCGCCGCGGACGCCTCCCCGGACGCCGCTGCCGACCCGCAGCCGGCCGCGGACGGTGAGCCGGCCGGTGAGCAGGCCGAGAAGGCCGCCGCGAAGAAGACCGCCTCCCGGAAGCGGACCTCGTCGTGACGGCTGCCAGCACCCCGCAGCTGGTCGTTCACCGCGACAAGGAGCTGATGGCCCAGGCGACCGCCGCCCGGCTGATCACCCGGATCGTGGACGCCCAGGCCGCCCGTGGCACCGCCTCGGTGGTGCTCACGGGCGGGCGCAACGGCAACGCCCTGCTCGCCGCGATCGCCGCCTCGCCGGCGCGCGACGCGGTGGACTGGGCCCGGCTGGACCTCTGGTGGGGCGACGAGCGCTTCCTCGCGTCCGACGACCCGGAGCGCAACGCCGTCCAGGCGCGGGCGGAGCTGCTCGGCTCCGTCCCGCTCGACCCGGCGCGGGTGCACGAGATGCCCGCCTCGGACGGGGAGTTCGGCTCCGACGTGGAGGCCGCCGCCGCCCGCTACGCCCAGGAGCTGGCCCGGGCGGCCGGCCCCGGCGAGCACGCCGGCGTCCCGGCCTTCGACGTGCTGCTGCTCGGCGTCGGCCCGGACACCCATGTCGCCTCGCTCTTCCCCGAGCACCCGGGCGTCAGGGAGACCGAACTGACCGTGGTCGCCGTGCACGGCTCCCCCAAGCCCCCGCCCACCCGGATCTCGCTCACCCTCCCGGCCATCCGGGCGGCCCGCGAGGTCTGGCTGCTCGCGGCGGGCGAGGACAAGGCCGATGCCGTCGCCATGGCCCTCACCGGCCCCGGTGAGATCCAGGCCCCGGCCTCGGGCGCCCGCGGCCTCAGCCGCACCCTGTGGCTCCTCGACCGCGCGGCGGCCTCGAAGATCCCTTCCGGGCTCTACCCGCCCTCCTAGCCCGCCATCGGCGGGGGGTCCCCCGGCCGGAGGCTGGGGGCGAGGGGCCCTCTCCTAGCCCGCCATCGGACGGGGGGCGAGGGGCCCTGACCTGAGGGCAGGCCGCATCCGGCCGGGGCCAACTGCGTCCCGGCTCCGATCCGTTCGGGGCCGGGTCGCGGTGTTCCGCCGCAACCCTCGACCGGGAAGCGGGATTTCCGCCACGTCCCGGCAACACCGAAGGGCGGCACCGGAGTTCTTCCGGTGCCGCCCTTTCAGGTGGGTCTGCTCAGATCTCACCGCGCAGCTTGGCGTCAGATCTCACCGCGCAGCTTGGCGAGGGCCTCGGCCAGGATGGCCTCGCCGTCCGCGTCGGTGCGGCGCTCGCGGACGTACGCGAGGTGGGTCTTGTACGGCTCGTTGCGCGAGGGCGCCGGCGGGTTGTGCTCGTCCTGTCCGGCCGGGAAGCCACAGCGCGGGCAGTCCCAGGTCTCCGGGATCGCGGCTTCGGCCGCGAAGCTGGGGCGCGTCTCGTGCTTGTTGGCGCACCAGAAGGAGATCCGGTTACGGGGGGCGGACTCGCCGCGCTCCGCCTCGCCCATCGGGCCGGCGCCTACTCTGCTGCCACGAATGGCGTTGCCACTTGCCACGGTCTGACTCCCTGGGTATCCACTGCCGCCCGCCGCTATCTGCGGACGGTGGCGAAGTCGTCCCAGTGTAAGCGGGAGTTAAGGATCTGCCACCACCGCCTCCGGGCGCACTTCAGGATAAGCGCCCAGGAGACGTGTCGTCAGATCCCCGGCGTACTGGGGGCGGCGGAATCAGCCCTTGTACTTGAGCAGCAGGCTGAGCACCACGATGCAGGCGAACCAGGAGATGCCCACGATGATGGTGATGCGGTCGAGGTTGCGCTCGGCCACGGCGGAACCGCCGCCGGCCGACATCGCGCCACCACCGAACATGTCGGACAGACCGCCGCCCTTCCCCTTGTGCAGCAGCACCAGGAGGATCATCAGCACACTGAAGACGATCAGGGCAATCGAGAACCCGAGAACCACGGCGGGGACCAACTCTCTCGTATCTTCGGCGAAGGGGCCGGGCCGCCCGAAAGCGGTCCGACCCCAAAGCCTACGTTGCTGCGGCGGCGTTAGCCTACTGCCAGCTCCCGGTAGCGCACGATCTTGACGAACTCGTCGGCGTCCAGCGAGGCGCCGCCGATCAGACCGCCGTCGATGTCCGGCTTGGCCATCAGACCGGCCACGTTGCCCGCCTTCATCGAACCGCCGTACAGGATGCGGACCTTGCCGGCCAGCTCGGCGTCGTACAGCTCGGCCAGGCGGGCGCGGATCGCCGCGCAGACCTCCTGGGCGTCCTCGGGGGTCGCCACCTCGCCGGTGCCGATCGCCCAGACCGGCTCGTACGCCACGACGATCTGCTCGGCCTCGAACGCCGGGATGTCCTTCAGCGCGCCGTCCAACTGCGCCAGGGTGTACTCGACGTGGGTGCCGGCCTTGCGGATCTCCAGCGGCTCGCCGATGCACAGGATCGGGGTGATCCCGGCCCGGTAGGCGGCCTTGACCTTGGCGTTGACGATCTCCTCGTTCTCGCCGTGGTACTCGCGGCGCTCCGAGTGACCGATCACCGCGTAGGTGCACTTGAGCTTGGCCAGCATCGGGCCGGAGACCTCACCGGTGTAGGCACCGGAGTCGTACCGCGAGATGTCCTGCGAGCCGTACTTGATCTTCAGCTTGTCGCCGTCGACCAGGGTCTGCACCGACCGCAGGTCGGTGAACGGCACCAGGACGGCGACCTCGACGGCGTCGTAGTCCTTGTCGGCCAGCGCGAAGGCCAGCTTCTGGGTGTGCTGGATGGCCTCGAGGTGGTTGAGGTTCATCTTCCAGTTGCCCGCCATCAGCGGGAGACGCTCAGTCATGCTTTCAGCCTTCCAGGGCGGCGAGACCGGGAAGGGTCTTGCCCTCCAGGTACTCGAGGCTCGCGCCACCGCCGGTCGAGATGTGCCCGAACTTCGTCTCGTCGAAGCCCAGGATGCGGACGGCCGCGGCGGAGTCGCCGCCACCGACCACGGTGAACGCCTTGCTGTCGGTCAGGGCCTGCGCGACGGCCTTGGTGCCGTTCGCGTAGTCCGGGTGCTCGAAAACGCCCATTGGGCCGTTCCAGAACACCGTCCCGGCGTCGGCCAGCTTCGCCGCGTACAGCTCGCGGGTCTTCGGGCCGATGTCCAGGCCCTCCTTGTCGGCCGGGATCGCGTCCGAGGCGACGACCTCGTAGGTCGCCGGGGCCTTGGTCTTGAGGTCCGGGAAGTCCGCGGAGACCAGGACGTCGACCGGCAGGACGAACTCGACGCCCCGCTTCTCGGCCTCGGCCAGGTACTCCAGGCACTTGCCCTTCTGGTCCTCCTGCAGCAGGGAGATGCCGACCTCATGGCCCTTGGCCGCGAGGAAGGTGTACGCCATGCCGCCGCCGATCAGGATTCGGTCCGCCTTCTTCAGCAGGTTGTCGATCACGCCGAGCTTGTCGGACACCTTGGCACCGCCGAGCACGACGACGTACGGGCGCGCGACGTCCTCGGTGAGCTTCTCGAGCACGCCGACCTCGGTGGCGATCAGATCGCCGGCGGCGTGCGGCAGGAGCTTCGGCAGGTCGTAGACCGAGGCGTGCTTGCGGTGCACCGCGCCGAAACCGTCGCCGACGTACAGGTCGGCCAGGGCGGCCAGCTGCTCGGCGAAGGCAGCACGCTCGGCGTCGTCCTTGCTGGTCTCACCGGCGTTGAAGCGCAGGTTCTCCAGCAGCGCGACCTCGCCACCGGCCAGCGCGGCGACGGCGGCCTCGGCGCTCTCGCCCACGGTGTCGGTGGCGAAGACGACCGGCTTGCCGAGGATCTCGCCGAGGCGCTTGGCCGCCGGCGCGAGGGAGAACTGCGGGTCCGGGGCGCCCTTGGGGCGGCCGAGGTGGGAGGCGACGACGACCCTCGCACCAGCTGCGGCCAGCTTGGCGATGGTCGGCGCGACGGCGCGGATCCGACCGTCGTCGGTGATCGTGCTGCCGTCCAGCGGGACGTTCAGGTCGGCGCGGACGAAGACGCGCTTGCCGGCGACGTCGAGGTCTTCGATGGTCTTCAACTTCGGTCTCCCGGGGAGAAGGTGGCGCCTGGCGGCGGCACGGCACCGTGCCGCCGCGAGGGAGTGAGGTGCCCGCGAGCGCGGGGCAGGAGCGCTCGCGACAGGCGTTCAACGAGGCAGGGGAAGGGCCCGGGAGGCGCAACCGCCTTCCGGGCCCTGCCCCTTACGTCACGTCAGCTCCCGCAGGTCAGAGCTGGCCGCCGACGAGGGTGGTCAGGTTGACGAGGCGGTTGGAGTAACCCCACTCGTTGTCGTACCAACCGAGCACCTTGACCTGGTTGCCCTGGACCATGGTGAGCTGGGCGTCGAAGATGCAGGAGGCCGGGTTGTTGACGATGTCCGAGGAGACGATCGGGTCCTCGGTGTAGGCCAGGACACCCTTGAGGGCACCCTCGGCGGCCTTCTGGAAGGCGGCGTTGACCTCGTCCTTGGTGACGTCGCGCTCGAGGGTGACGACCAGGTCGGTGATCGAGCCGGTCGGGACCGGGACGCGCAGCGAGGTGCCGTCCAGCTTGCCCTTGAGCTCCGGCAGGACCAGGGCGGTGGCCTTGGCGGCACCGGTCGAGGTCGGGATGATGTTCTGCGAGGCGGCACGGGCGCGACGCAGGTCCTTGTGCGGGAAGTCCAGGGTGACCTGGTCGTTGGTGAACGCGTGGACCGTGGTCATCAGGCCCTTGACGATGCCGAAGCTCTCGTTCAGCACCTTCGCCATCGGCGCCACGCAGTTGGTGGTGCAGGAGGCGTTGGAGATGATCGTGTGGTTGGCGGCGTCGTACTTGTCGTCGTTGACGCCCATGACGATGGTGACGTCCTCGTCGGTGGCGGGCGCCGAGATGATGACCTTCTTGGCGCCGGCGGCGACGTGCTTCTTGGCCGCCTCGGCCTTGGTGAAGATACCGGTGGACTCGACGACGATGTCGGCACCCAGCTCGCCCCAGGGCAGGTTGGCCGGGTCGCGCTCGGCGGTGACCTTGAAGGTCTTGCCGTCGACGGTGATGCTGTCCGCGGTGTGCGAGACCTCGCCCGGGAAGGTGCCGAGGGTGGTGTCGTACTTGAGGAGGTGCGCCAGGGTCTTCGTGTCGGTCAGGTCGTTGACACCGACGATCTCGATGTCCGCGCCCTGGGCCTTGACCGCACGGAAGAAGTTGCGGCCGATGCGGCCGAATCCGTTGATGCCTACCCGGATCGTCACGAACCGATCTCCTTATTAGGTACGCCGGCCCGATTGCCGACGGGGTACGCCGGCCCTATTGCCGACGGGGTGGAATTTGGGATGTCCCCGACCACCCACGACCCTACCTCTCCCGGGGTCGCCTGGGCACATCGCCTCTCCGCCGCGGGGGCGAAGCACGGTCGCAGGGGCGCGGGGAACAGCGCGAGATCCGAGACCCCCACCGGGTGCCCCTGGTCTCGCACTATTCCCCGCGCCCCGGTCTGTCAACCCGTTCCGTGGTAATGGCCCACGGGGCGGCCCTAGTTGAGCGCCATTTCGTCGGTGAGATTGGCCTCGGTGCTCGGCAGTCCCAGCTCGGCGGCGCGCTTGTCGGCCATCGCCAGCAGCCGGCGGATCCGGCCGGCCACCGCGTCCTTGGTCAGCGGCGGATCGGCCAGCGCGCCCAGCTCCTCCAGCGAGGCCTGCTTGTGCTGCATCCGCAGCTGGCCGGCGGCGGCCAGGTGCTCGGGCACCTCGTCGCCGAGGATCTCCAGCGCACGGGCCACCCGGGCGCCGGCCGCGACGGCCGCGCGGGCCGAGCGGCGCAGGTTGGCGTCGTCGAAGTTGGCCAGCCGGTTGGCGGTGGCCCGCACCTCGCGGCGCATCCGGCGCTCCTCCCAGGCCAGCACCGACTCGTGCGCGCCCAGCCTGGTCAGCAGCGCGCCGATCGCGTCGCCGTCCCGGATCACCACCCGGTCCACCCCGCGCACCTCGCGGGCCTTGGCCGGGATGCCGAGCCGCCGGGCCGCGCCGACCAGCGCCAGCGCCGCCTCGGACCCCGGGCAGGTGATCTCCAACGAGGAGGACCTGCCCGGCTCGGTCAGCGAACCGTGGGCCAGGAAGGCCCCGCGCCAGGCCGCCTCCGCGTCGCAGGTCGCCCCGGAGACCACCGCCGGGGGCAGCCCCCGGATCGGCCGTCCGCGCCCGTCCACCAGCCCGGTCTGCCGGGCCAGCAGCTCACCGTCCTTCACTACCCTCACCACGAACCGGCTGCCGCGTCGCAGGCCGCCGGGGGCCATCACCACCAGGTCCGAGGAGTGTCCGAAGATCTCCAGCAGGTCCTTGCGCAGTCGCCGCGCCGCCATGCCGGTGTCCAGCTCCGCCTCGATCACGATCCGGCCGCTCACAATGTGCAGACCGCCCGCGAATCGCAGGATCGCCGAGACCTCCGCCTTGCGGCAGCAGGCCCGGGTGACGGGGAGCCGGCTGATTTCGTCCTTCACCGCTGCCGTCATCGCCATGGGCCGATCCTTCCATGTGTCCGGAAAATCCGGTCGTACGCAGCCGCCAAGAGCTCCGGGTCGTGTCGCGGCGTCCCGTCGGTCCTGGCCACCCGGTCGAGCACCAGGGCGGCGCCCATCCGCTCGGCGGCCTTCTGCAGGCCGTCCAGGTCGGCCACGCCGAAGGCGCCACCGGTGACCGCCTGCTCGTCCACCAGGATCGCATCCACGGCGAGGTCCGGAGCGTGGTCCGCGATGACCTCCAGATGGCGCTGCGGGGTGAAGCCCTCGGTCTCACCGGGCTGCGGGGCCAGGTTGAGGGTCAGCAGGCGGCGGGCCCGGGTCTCGGTGAGCGCCTTGGCCAGCTCGGGGACCAGCAGATGCGGCAGCACGCTGGTGAACCAGGACCCGGGGCCCAGCACCACCCAGTCCGCCTCCAGCACGGCCGTGACCGCCTCGGGTACCGCCGGCGGCCCCTCGGGCAGCAGTCGGATCGACTGGACCGTGCCCGGGGTGGCCGCCACGTCGGCCTGGCCGCGTACCGGGCCGACCTCGTCCGGGCGGGCCGGGTCGTGGCCGCGCACCTCGGCCTCGATGTCCAGCGGGACGGCCGACATCGGCAGCACCCGGCCCTGCACGTTGAGCAGCCGGCCGACCCAGTTGAGCGCCTCCACCGGGTCGCCGAGCTTCTCCCAGAGCGCGACGATCAGCAGGTTGCCGACCGCGTGCCCGCCGAGCTCGCCGTCGCCGGTGAAGCGCTGCTGGATCACCTCGGACCAGGTACGACCCCAGTCGTCGTCGCCGCAGAGCGCGGCCAGCGCCTTGCGCAGGTCGCCGGGCGGCAGCACCCCCAGCTCGCTGCGCAGCCGTCCGCTGGAGCCGCCGTCGTCGGCGACCGTGACCACGGCGGTCAGCTCGGTGGTCAGCCGGCGCAGTGCCGAGAGCGAGGCGGACAGGCCCTGGCCGCCGCCCAGCGCGGTGATTCTGGGCGCACCGGGCCGGGGCCTGGCTGCCGCCTGTTCTCGCCGGTCGGCAGATTTGTGCTGGAGCTGCCGTACTGGCGAGTATCCCGTCACACCGACCCCACGTTCCTGTTTCATACCCCGGTGAGCGGCCGGCGGGGCGGTGTCGTCACTCCC
This sequence comes from Kitasatospora sp. NPDC032150, assembly GCF_055579945.1. NCBI lineage: Bacteria > Bacillati > Actinomycetota > Actinomycetes > Kitasatosporales > Streptomycetaceae > Kitasatospora > Kitasatospora sp. NPDC032150. The sequence goes on from NZ_JBVIMH010000032.1 coordinate 50,893, forward strand.
GCAGGCTCTACTCCCTACCCATGTCGCGGTGGACCAGCACCGTTTCGACGCCGTCCGCGATCAGACGCTTCGTCAACCGCTCGGACATGGCGACACTGCGATGCTTGCCACCGGTGCAGCCTACGGCAAGGGTCATGTAGCGCTTGCCCTCCCTGCGGTACCCCTCGGTCACGATCTTGAGCAACTCGGCGTAGCCGTTCAGGAACTCGTCGGCGCCGGGCTGCTGGAAGACGTAGTCCGCGACGTCGCTGTCGGTGCCGGTACGGGCTCTCAGCTCCGGCACCCAGTGCGGGTTGGGCAGGAAGCGGCAGTCCACCACCAGGTCGGCGTCGACCGGCAGGCCGTACTTGAAGCCGAACGACATCACGGTGGCCCGCAGCTCGGGCTCGTCGTGGTCGCTGAACTGCGCGTCCATCTTGGCGCGCAGCTGGTGGACGTTGAGGTTGGAGGTGTCGATCACCAGATCGGCCTCGCCGCGCAGGTCGCGCAGCAGCTCGCGCTCCTGGCTGATGCCGTCCACGATCCGGCCGTCGCCCTGCAGCGGGTGCGGACGGCGGACCGACTCGAAGCGGCGCACCAGGGCGTCGTCGGACGACTCCAGGAAGACCACCCGGAGCCGGACGCCGCGCTTCTCCAGCTCGTCCAGGGAGGTCAACAGGTCGTCGAAGAACTTCCGGCCCCGGACGTCCACCACGACGCCGATCCGGGGTACCGCGCCCTGGGACCGGGCGCCGAGGTCGACCATGGTCGGGATGAGCGCCGGGGGGAGGTTGTCCACGACGAACCAGCCCAAGTCCTCCAGGCACTTGGCGGCCGTGCTGCGGCCGGCTCCGGACATGCCGGAGATGATCACCAGTTCCGGGGCGCTCTCTCCCCCAGCCTCCGGCCGGGTGGGGGTCCCCCCGGCCGCCGGGCTGGGGAATGTGCCCCCGTGGTCGGACATCGTCACTTCGGTTCCCCGCTTTCGGTGGTTCTGCTGGGGAGAACGCTTCTGGCGTCGCCCGGGCATTCCCGTATCACCCTGGAAGGTGAACCGGGGCCTGGGGACTGACGGGCGGCGTCGGCCGTCAAGGCGTCTCCTGCGATGCGTCGTCTTCAATGATCTCGCCGGTCGCGGTGTTCACCGCAGGTGCGGCCGGTGTACGGGAGGCCAACGCTGCGGCAACAGTTTCCGCCGTCCGCCTGCCGATACCGGGGACCTCGCAGAGTTCGTCCACGGTGGCCGTGCGCAGTTTCCTCAACGAGCCGAAGTGCTTGAGCAACGCCTTGCGGCGAGTCTCGCCGAGACCGGCCACGGAGTCCAGTTCCCCCGCCGTGAACCGCTTGGCACGCTTGCTGCGCTGATAGGTGATGGCGAAGCGGTGTGCCTCGTCGCGGACCCGCTGCAGCAGGTACAGGCCCTCGCTGCTGCGCGGCAGCACCACCGGGTCGTCCTCGCCGGGCAGCCAGACCTCCTCAAGGCGCTTGGCCAGCCCGCAGAGTGCGACGTCGTCGATGCCCAGCTCGTCCAACGCCCGCTTGGCGGCGGCGACCTGGGGCTGCCCGCCGTCGACCACGACGAGCTGCGGCGGGTACGCGAACCGCCTGGGGCGACCGCCCTCGTCCAATCGGGCCGTCGGGTCGATCGCGCCGGAGGCGGCCGGCTCGTCGTCCGCCTCCGGGACGGCCCACTCGCCGGTCTGCTCGCGCTCCTGGAGGTAGCGGCGGAAGCGGCGGCCGATCACCTCGTGCATGGAGCGGACGTCGTCCTGACCCGCGAACCCCCTGATCTGGAACCGCCGGTACTCGCTCTTGCGGGCCAGGCCGTCCTCGAAGACCACCATCGAGGCGACCACGTCGTCACCCTGCAGGTGCGAGATGTCGAAGCACTCGATGCGCAGCGGGACGGAGTCCAACTCCAGTGCGTCGGCGATCTCCTGGAGGGCCCGGCTGCGGGTGGTCAGGTCCGAGGCGCGCTTGGTCTTGTGCAGGGCCAACGCCTGCTGGGCGTTGCGCTGGACCGTGGTCATCAGGTCCCTCTTGTCGCCGCGTTGCGGGACCCTGAGGTCGACCTGGCCCCCCTTGGCGGCCTGGGTGGCGCGCAGGCCGCTCAGCCACTCCTGGACCGGCTCCAGCGGCCGGGGCAGCTCGGGGACCAGCACCTCGCGCGGGACTGACTCGGTGCCGCCGCCGTACAGCTGCTGCAGCGCGTGCTCGACCAGGGCGGCGGTGTCGACGTCCTCGACCTTGTCGGTGACCCAGCCGCGCTGGCCGCGCACCCGGCCTCCGCGGACGTGAAAGATCTGCACCGCGGCCTCCAACTCGTCCTCGGCGAGGGCGAACAGGTCGGCGTCGGTGCCGTCGCCGAGGACCACCGCGTTCTTCTCCATCGCGCGCCTGAGGGCGGCGATGTCGTCGCGCAGCCGGGCCGCGCGCTCGTACTCCATCGCGACGGCGGCCTCCTGCATCTGTTGCTCCAGCCGGCGCAGGTGACCGCCGGTGCGGCCGGCCATGAAATCGCAGAACTCCTCGGCGAGTTCGGCGTGGTCGGCCTGGGAGATCTTCCCCACGCAGGGGGCGGAGCACTTGCCGATGTACCCGAGCAGGCAGGGCCGGCCGACCTGCTGGGCGCGCTTGAACACACCGTTGGAACAGGTACGGACCGGGAAGACCCGCAGCATCAGGTCGACCGTCTCGCGGATCGCCCAGGCGTGCCCGTACGGACCGAAGTAGCGCACGCCCTTCTTGTGCGCGCCGCGCATCACCTGGACCCGGGGGAACTCCTCGCCCACGGTGACCGCGAGCTCCGGGTAGCTCTTGTCGTCGCGGTACTTGACGTTGAACCGGGGGTCGAACTCCTTGATCCAGGAGTACTCCAGCTGAAGGGCCTCGACCTCGGTGGCGACCACCGTCCACTCCACCGAGGCGGCGGTGGTGACCATGGTCGCCGTCCGCGGATGCAGGCCGGCGAGATCCTGGAAGTACGAGGAGAGGCGCTGCCGAAGGCTCTTGGCCTTGCCGACGTAGATGACCCGCCCGTGCGCGTCGCGGAACCTGTAGACACCGGGCGAGGTCGGGATCGCGCCCGGCGCCGGGCGGTACGTGGAGGGGTCGGCCATGGCTCTACCGTACCGACCCCCACCGACACTCCGGGGGCCGTCCCGAACACCGGTCGGTGCGACCGCTGTTGTGCGGGACCTGCCGCTCAGGCCGGCGTGACCTCCAGGTTGCCGCCCTGCACCGCCACCTTGTACCCGGGCAGCGGCCTCGGCGCCGGACCGTCCTGGACGGCACCGTCCGCGATGGCGAAGCGGCTGCCGTGGCACGGGCACTGGATCTGGCCGTCGGCGACCTTGTCCACGACGCAGCCCGCGTGGGTGCAGACGGCGCTGAACGCCTTGTACTGGCCGGCGGTCGGCTGCGTCACCACGATCTTCTTCTCGCGGTAGACCGTGCCGCCGCCGACCGGCACGCCCGAAGCCGGGCCGACGTCCACCGGCCCGGCCGGCTGGGAGGCACTCTTGGTGGAGGAGCCGCCCGCCTCGGAGGAGCTGCCGGTCCCGCCCGTGGAGGGCGACGAGGCGCATCCGCTGACCGCGACGGCACCGCCGACGGCCAGGACGGCGCTCGCGCCGCACAGCAGCGTCCGGCGGGAGGTCTCGGGCAGGGCGGTGGTGGGGCTCTCGGAGGCCTCGGACATCGGTGACGTCTCCCTCGGGTGCGCGGGCTACAGGCAGGACCGGCCGCAGTCTATGCCCGCGGTCTTCGAACCCCGGACCGGCCGGGGCCGGGCCGCGTGGCCGGCCGCGCGCCCGCGCGCTGCTCCCGGCTGCCCTGGGTGTGCACACCCGGGGTGGCCGGGAGCATCCGACCGCGCGGAGGCCCCTGTGGGGCGCGCTGGCCTACGCACGCGCCCCCGGGTAACCGCCCCCGGCGCCTACTTCTTCGCGACGGCCCGCTTGCGGGCGGCCTTCCTGGCCGGCGCCGGGGCGTCGACCTGGCCGTTGCCGAGGATGTCGCGGAGGAACTTCCCGGTGTGGCTGGCGGTGACCGCGGCGATCTCCTCGGGCGTGCCCTCGGCGACCACGGTGCCGCCGCCGCTGCCGCCCTCGGGACCCATGTCCACGATCCAGTCGGCCGTCTTGATCACATCGAGGTTGTGCTCGATGACGATCACCGTGTTGCCCTTCGCCACCAGGCCGTCGAGAACCTTGATCAGCTTGCTGATGTCCTCGAAGTGCAGACCGGTGGTGGGCTCGTCCAGCACGTAGACCGTCCGCCCGGTGGAACGCTTCTGCAGTTCGGAGGCGAGCTTCACGCGCTGCGCCTCGCCGCCCGACAGCGTCGGCGCGGGCTGCCCGAGCCGGACGTAGCCGAGGCCCACGTCGTTGAGCGTCCTCAGGTGGCGGGCGATCGCCGGGACGGCCTCGAAGAAGTGCAGCGCCTCCTCGATCGGCATGTCCAGCACCTCGGCGATGGACTTGCCCTTGTAGTGGACCTCCAGCGTCTCCCGGTTGTAGCGGGCGCCGTGGCAGACCTCGCAGGGGACGTAGACGTCCGGCAGGAAGTTCATCTCGATCTTGATGGTGCCGTCACCGGAGCAGTTCTCGCAGCGGCCGCCCTTGACGTTGAAGGAGAAGCGACCGGGCAGGTAGCCCCGGACCTTCGCCTCCTGGGTCTCCGCGAAGAGCTTGCGGACGTGGTCGAAGACACCCGTGTACGTCGCCGGGTTGGAGCGCGGGGTGCGGCCGATCGGCGACTGGTCGACGTGCACCACCTTGTCCACCAGGTCGGTGCCGGTGATCCGGGTGTGCCGGCCGGGGACGCTGCGCGCGCCGTTCAACTCGCGGGCGAGGTGGGTGTAGAGGATGTCGTTGACCAGCGTGGACTTGCCCGAGCCGGAGACACCGGTGATCGCGGTGAAGGTGCCGAGCGGGAAGCCGACCGTGACGTCCTGCAGGTTGTGCTCGCGCGCGCCGTGCACGGTGAGCTGGCGCTTCTTGTCCCGGGCCCGGCGCGCGGCCGGGATCGGGATGGAGCGCTTGCCCGCCAGGTACTGGCCGGTCATCGAGTCGTCGTTGACCAGCAACTCCTTCAGCGAGCCGGAGTGCACCACCTTGCCGCCGTGCTCACCGGCGCCGGGGCCGATGTCGACCACCCAGTCGGCGGTCTTGATGGTGTCCTCGTCGTGCTCGACCACGATCAGGGTGTTGCCGATGTCGCGCAGCCGGACCAGGGTCTCGATCAGCCGGTGGTTGTCCCGCTGGTGCAGGCCGATGGACGGCTCGTCCAGCACGTACAGCACGCCGACCAGGCCGGAGCCGATCTGGGTGGCGAGCCGGATGCGCTGGGCCTCACCGCCGGACAGGGTGCCCGCCGCGCGGTTGAGCGAGAGGTAGTCCAGGCCGACGTCGACCAGGAAGCGCAGGCGCTCGTTGACCTCCTTGAGCACCCGCTCGGCGATCTGCTTGTCCCGCGCGGTGAGCTTCAGCGCGCCGAGGAACTCGGCGCAGTCGCTGATCGACATCGCGGAGACGTCGGCGATCGACTTGCCCTCGACGGTGACCGAGAGGATCACCGGCTTGAGCCGGGTGCCCGCGCAGGCCGGGCAGGGCACCTCGCGCATGTACCCCTCGAAGCGCTCACGGCTGCTGTCGCTCTCCGCCTCGGAGTGGCGGCGGGTGACGAACGGGATCGCGCCCTCGAAGGAGGTGGTGTAAGAGCGGTCGCGCCCGTAGCGGTTGCGGTAGCGGACCTCGATCTGGGTCCTGTGCCCGTGCAGCAGCGCCTTGCGGGCGCGGGCGGGAAGCCCGGCCCAGGGGATGTCGGTGCGGAAGCCCAGCTCACCGGCGAGCGCGTCGACCAGACGCTGGAAGTACTCCTTGGTGTGGCCCTGGGACCAGGGGTGGATCGCGCCGTCGTCCAGCGAGCGCTCCGGGTCGGGGATGACCAGCTCGGGGTCGACCTCCATCCGGTTGCCCAGGCCCGAGCACTCCGGGCAGGCGCCGAAGGGGGAGTTGAAGGAGAAGGAGCGCGGCTCCAGCTCCTCGAAGGAGACGTCGTCGTAGGGGCAGTAGAGGTGCTCGGAGAACATCCGCTCGCGCTCCGGGTCGTCCTCGGGGAGGTCGACGAAGTCGAGCACCACCATGCCGCCGGCCAGCTTGAGCGCCGTCTCGACCGAGTCCGTCAGGCGGCGCTTGGCGCTCTCCTTGACGGTGAGGCGGTCGATGACCACCTCGATGGTGTGCTTCTCCTGCTTCTTCAACGCCGGCGGCTCGGTCAGCTGCACGGTGGTGCCGTCCACCCGGGCGCGGGCGTAGCCCTTGGACTGGAGGTCGGCGAAGAGGTCGACGAACTCGCCCTTGCGCTCGCGCACCACCGGGCTGAGCACCTGGAACCGGGTTCCCTCGGCGAGTTCGAGCACCCGGTCGACGATGGCCTGCGGGGACTGCTTGGCGATCGGGCGGGCGCAGTGCGGGCAGTGCGGCTTGCCGATCCGGGCGAACAGCAGGCGCAGGTAGTCGTAGACCTCGGTGATGGTGCCGACCGTCGAGCGCGGGTTGCGGTTGGTGGACTTCTGGTCGATCGAGACCGCCGGGGAGAGGCCCTCGATGAAGTCCACGTCGGGCTTGTCCATCTGGCCGAGGAACTGGCGGGCGTACGAGGACAGCGACTCCACGTACCGCCGCTGGCCCTCGGCGAAGATCGTGTCGAAGGCCAGCGACGACTTGCCGGACCCGGAGAGGCCGGTGAACACGATCAGGGAGTCCCGCGGCAGGTCCAGCGAGACGTTCTTGAGGTTGTGCTCGCGAGCACCGCGGACGATGAGGCGGTCTGCCACTGCTTCTGGCGCCTTTCCCAAGGGAGATGGCTTCGACGACTGCGCAGCCGGCCGGCGTGGGACCGGCTCCATAGTCAAGCGAGCAATCGAGTGATTTCTTCCAGCTTGCCGCATGTCAGCCTATAGCTCATGCGTTCGATTATCGAGCCTGTCCAGCCGAGATCACCCGAACGAGTGATGAGCCTCCGGCTCCGCCCTTCCCCCGCCTTCGGAAACCCCCTGCCCAGCGCTCCGGTGGGCCGGTAGCGTCACCCGCGTCAACGAGCAGACACCCGTCCGGGCAACGCTCGAAACCGGCACCGCACTGGAGGAACCCATGGCCGAAGCCGAGACCGTCGCCACCGCGCTGCAGACCGTCGCAGAGTCGACCGAGCGCCTGCTGCGCACCGTCGCCGAGCTCGACCCCGCCTGTATCGTCGAGCCGTCCGCGCTGCCCGACTGGAGCCGCGGCCATGTGCTGGCCCACCTGGCCCGGAACGCGGACTCCCTGGTCAACCTGCTGGAGGGCGCCCGGACCGGCCGGGACATCCCCCAGTACGCCAGCGAGACGGCCCGTGAGGAAGGCATCCGCACCGGCGCACCCCGCCCGCTGGCCGAGCAGCTCGCCGACCTCCGGGCCAGCGGCGAGCGGTTCACCGCAGCCGCCGCCAGGATGTCCGAGGCCGACTGGAGCGCCTCGATCCGACACCGCAGCGGTGCGGTCTTCCCGGCCCGGCAGCTGCTCGCCAAGCGCCGTCAGGAGGTGGAGTACCACCATGTCGACCTCGCCGCCGACTACACCCCCGAGCACTGGCCCGAGGACTTCGCCGTCGCCGAACTGCTCCGGCTGGCAGGGCAGTTCGCCGTGGAGTCGGTGCCGGCGGTGCTGCTGGTGGCCGAGGACAGCGGTACCCGGGCGCAGCTCGGCCCCGTCGGCGCGGCGGCCGGGCTGACCGTCGAGGGCCCGGTCCGGCGGCTCACCGCCTGGGTCTCCGGCCGCTCGGCCGGCGACGGCCTCCGGGTCCACCGGGGCGGCCAGCCGGTGCCCGGCGCCGCCCGCGCCCTGCCGGAGCTTCCGCCACTGGGCTGAGCAGGCCATGATGCAGATGAGCGGCAGGACGGGTGCTCGGCACGAGTGCCCGGGACCGAATCGACGAGGAGCAGCGACGCGATGACGTACCACGGAGCGGTGAAGGTCGGCGGCCCGCCGGACGTGCGGGAGCTCGCCCATCTGATGATCACCAAGATCGCGGTCGGCCCGTTCGAGAACAACGCGTACCTGCTGCGCTGCCGGGCCACCGACGAGCAGCTGCTGATCGACGCCGCGGCGCAGGCGCCGGTGCTGCTGGAGTCGGTCGGCGAGCAGCTGGCCACCGTGGTCACCACCCACCAGCACCACGACCACTGGGGCGCGCTCGCCGACGTGGTCGCCGCCACCGGCGCCCGGACGGCAGCCGGCCGGATCGACGCGCCGGACATCCCGGTGCCCACCGACGTGCTGCTGGACGACGGGGACGTGCTGCGGGTCGGCCAGGTCGAGCTGCGGGTGCGCCACCTGGTGGGCCACACCCCCGGCGCGATCGTGCTGGTCTACGACGACCCGCAGGGCCACCCGCACGTGTTCACCGGGGACTGCCTCTTCCCGGGCGGGGTCGGCAACACCCAGAAGGACCCGGCCCGGTTCGCCAGCCTGTTCCGTGACGTCAAGGAGAAGATCTTCGACGCCCTCCCGGACGAGACCTGGGTCTACCCCGGCCACGGCAACGACACCACCCTCGGCGCCGAGCGCCCGCACCTCGACGAGTGGCGCGAGCGCGGCTGGTAGCCCGGCGGGCCGCAGCGGCGGAACGGGGCCGCCCCGACTCCCACCCGGAGAGTCGGGGCGGCCCCGTTGATTCAGGCCGGGTCGGGCCCGGTCAGACGCCCGTCCGCTCGGGCTGCCCGGCCCGCTCGGCCGACGCGGTCTTCCGGGAAGCCAGCAGGCTGGTGGCCGTGGTCACCGCGAGGACCAGCACGATGAAGCCCAGCGAGAGCGGGATGCCGATCTCCGGCACGTGGACACCGCTCTCGTGCAGTGCGTGCAGCACCAGCTTCACCCCGATGAACCCGAGGATCACCGACAGCCCGCACGAGAGGTGGACCAGCTTCTTCAGCAGGCCGCCGATCAGGAAGTACAGCTGTCGCAAGCCCATCAGCGCGAAGGCGTTGGCGGTGAAGACGATGTACGGGTCCTGGGTCAGGCCGAAGATCGCCGGGATCGAGTCCAGCGCGAAGAGCAGGTCGGTGGTGCCGACGGCAAGCATCACGATCAGCATCGGCGTCATCAGCCGCCGGCCGTTCTCCCGGACGAGGACCGCGGTGCCGCGGTACCCGTCCGTCGACGGGAAGCGCCGCTCGATCGACTTGAGCAGGCGGTTCTCCTCGTACTCCTCGTCCTCCTGGTCGGCGCGGGCTTCCTTGACCAGCTTCCAGGCCGTCCAGATCAGGAAGGCACCGAAGAGGTAGAAGACCCAGGAGAAGGTGGTGACCAGGGCGGCGCCGCCGGCGATGAAGACTGCCCGCAGGACGAGCGCGATGATCACGCCGACCATCAGTACGCGCTGCTGGTAGATCCGCGGCACCGCGAACTTGCCCATGATCAGAATGAACACGAACAGGTTGTCCACGCTGAGCGACTTCTCGGTGATGTACCCGGCGAAGAACTCGCCGGCCGGCTGCGCGCCGGAGTGCCACCACAGGAAACCGCCGAACAGCAGCGCCAGGGCGACCCAGACCACCGTCCAGGCTCCGGCTTCCTTGATCGAGACCTCGTGCGGCTTCCGGCCGCCGATGAAGAAGTCAGCCGCGATCAGGGCGATCAGCACACCGATGGTGCCGGCCCAAAGGCCCACGGAAACGTCCACTTCTGAGTCCTCCGGCGAGTAGGCGAGTCAGACACGTCACTGCCGGAGGTCTCTTCCGCCCGCGTGCTCCCCCACACGGAGCACACGGGCCAGTGCCCCGGGGCGCGCGACCCCCAGGGGAAAGGGTGGCGCCCGTGCTGACGGGACATCTGCGGGGGAATACTCCCCTCCGCTGGCGCCAACACTAACAGAAATTCCAAGAGAAGGTAAAGAAGGTAAAGCACCCTCCGAGGGGGCGGCTAATGAAACGACCGGATGTGGGGGCCGGCCGCGGATCGGCTACAGATACGGCTCGATCGCGGGCAGCAGGTCCTGGAAGGTGCGGGACTTGGCCGGGGCCCCGATGGCCTGCATGCCCCAGCCGCCGCCCGGCTCGCGGAAGACCTTCGCCATGATCTGGCCGGTGTGCGGGCCGCCGCCGGTCAGCTCGTAGCGCGCCAGCTCCTGGCCGGTGGCCTCGTCCACCAGGCGGCAGTGCGCGTTCCGCACCTCGGCGAAGGTCTGGCCGGTGTAGGAACTGACGGTGAAGACGATCTGGGTGATGTGCGCCGGGACCTGCAGCAGGTCCACCAGGATCGACTCGTCGTCGTCACCGGCGCCCGCACCACCGACCAGGTTGTCGCCGGTGTGCCGGACCGAGCCGTCGTTGCTGATCAGGTGCTGGAAGAAGACCACGTCGGACGGGGTCTTCTCGGCGTAGAGCAGGGCGGAGGCATCCAGGTCGATCTCCCGCCTGCGCAGGCCGAACAGCCCGCGCTTGGGCGCGGCCGCCCAGCCGAGGCCCATCCGGACCAGGGTCAGCGCCTCCCCCTGGCCCTTCTGCAGACTGACTCGTTGGCCTTTCGCCAGATTCACCGACACGGCACTGCCCTCTCTCTCCTCAGCCCGGCGGGCGGGTCACCCGCTGCTGCTGTACGGCGGAACACCCCGTTGCCGTCCCCCGGCTGAGGCCCCCAAGATGCGCATCTCCCCCGCCGACCGGTGCCCGCCCGGGCCCCGCGCCCGCGAGGGAGTACCCGCAGGCCACCCTATGGCCTGCGGGTACACGACTGTCGATGGCCTACCCGTTCCCGCCGGGCCCGAGACCCGGGCGGGAGCACCAACTCAGGCCATCCCGGCCTCGCGCATCTGACGCAGCTCCTTCTTCAGCTCGCCGATCTCGTCCCGCAGCCGGGCCGCGACCTCGAACTGCAGCTCCGCCGCGGCGGTGTGCATCCGGTCCGTCAACTGCTGGATCAGATCCGCCAGTTCGGCGGCCGGCAGGCTCTTGGCCGACGTACGGTCGCCGCCCCGCGCGGGCACCGGCGCGCCCTTGCCCTTGCCGGCGCCCCGGTAGCCGGTGGCGAGCAGCTCCTCGGTGTCCAGGTCCTCCCGGGCCAGGGTGTCCAGGATGTCGCCGATCTTCTTGCGCAGCGGCTGCGGGTCGATGCCGTTCTTCTCGTTGTACGCCTGCTGGACGGCGCGGCGGCGGTTGGTCTCCTCGATCGCCAGCTCCATCGCCGGGGTGATCCGGTCCGCGTACATGTGCACCTGTCCCGAGACGTTGCGGGCGGCGCGGCCGATGGTCTGGATCAGCGAGGTGCCGGAGCGCAGGAAGCCCTCCTTGTCCGCGTCCAGGATCGCCACCAGGGAGACCTCGGGCAGGTCCAGGCCCTCGCGCAGCAGGTTGATGCCGACCAACACGTCGTACTCACCGGCGCGCAGCTCGCGCAGCAGCTCCACCCGGCGCAGGGTGTCGATGTCGCTGTGCAGGTACCGGACCCTGATGTCGAGGCCGACCATGTAGTCGGTGAGGTCCTCGGCCATCTTCTTGGTCAGCGTGGTGACCAGGACGCGCTCGTCCTTCTCGACCCGCTTGCGCACCTCGTGCACCAGGTCGTCGATCTGGCCCTCCGTCGGCTTGACGATCACCTCGGGGTCGATCAGGCCGGTCGGGCGGATGATCTGGTCGACCACGCCGTCGCCGCGCGACAGCTCGTACTTGCCCGGGGTGGCGGAGAGGTAGACCGTCTGCCCGATCCGTCCCAGGAACTCCTCCCACTTCAGCGGGCGGTTGTCCATCGCCGAGGGCAGCCGGAAGCCGTGCTCGACCAGGGTGCGCTTGCGGGAGGCGTCGCCCTCGTACATCGCGCCGATCTGCGGGACCGTCACGTGCGACTCGTCGATCACCAGGAGGAAGTCTTCCGGGAAGTAGTCGAGCAGGGTGTTGGGGGCGGTACCGGGCTCGCGGCCGTCGAAGTGCATCGAGTAGTTCTCCACGCCGGAGCAGGTGCCGATCTGGCGGAGCATCTCGATGTCGTAGGTGGTGCGCATGCGCAGGCGCTGGGCCTCCAGCAGCTTGCCCTGCTTCTCCAGGGTGGCCAGGCGCTCCTCCAGCTCCTTCTCGATGCCGTTGACCGCGCGCTCCATCCGCTCCGGGCCGGCCACGTAGTGCGAGGCGGGGAAGACGTAGACGGAGTCGTCGTGGCTGATGATCTCGCCGGTGAGCGGGTGCAGGGTGTAGAGCGCCTCGATCTCGTCGCCGAACATCTCGATCCGGACGGCGAGTTCCTCGTAGACCGGGAAGATCTCGATGGTGTCGCCGCGGACCCGGAAGGTGCCGCGGGTGAAGGCGACGTCGTTGCGGGTGTACTGGATGTCCACGAACCGGCGCAGCAGCGCGTCCCGGTCGATCTCCTCGCCGACCTTGAGCGGGACCATCCGGTCCACGTACTCCTGCGGGGTACCGAGGCCGTAGATGCAGGAGACCGAGGCGACCACCACCACGTCGCGGCGGGTGAGCAGCGAGTTGGTGGCCGAGTGGCGCAGGCGCTCGACCTCCTCGTTGATCGAGGAGTCCTTCTCGATGTAGGTGTCCGTCTGCGGGACGTACGCCTCGGGCTGGTAGTAGTCGTAGTACGAGACGAAGTACTCGACCGCGTTGTTGGGGAGCAGCTCGCGGAACTCGTTGGCGAGCTGGGCGGCCAGGGTCTTGTTCGGCGCCATCACCAGGGTGGGCCGCTGGAGCTTCTCGATCATCCAGGCGGTGGTCGCCGACTTGCCGGTGCCGGTGGCGCCGAGCAGGACGACGTCCTTCTCGCCCGCGCGGATCCGGCGCTCCAGCTCGGCGATGGCCGTCGGCTGGTCACCACTGGGCTGGTAGGGGCTGACGACCTCGAAGGGCGCCACTGTCCGTTCGATACTCGTGATGGGTCGCACGAGTCCACCGTACGACCCGCCACTGACAACGCGGGCCGCCTCCCGCCTTCCGGGCCTCGGACGCCCGGCTGCCGTGGCAACCGCCGGAGTCCTCCCCGTCCATCGCGCCCCTCCCCGTCCGGAGCGTCAACGCGCCGGACGGGGAGGGGTCACGCCGCTCAGGCCGGCTTGGAGCTGTCGCGGGCGAGCGCCACCAGGCGGGATATCGCCCGCAGGTACTTCTTGCGGTAGCCGCCGCGGAGCATGTCCTCGGTGAAGACCTGGTCGAACGGCAGGCCGGAGGCGGTGATGGGCAGCTCACGGTCGTACATCCGGTCGGCGAGGACCACCAGGCGCAGCGCGGTGGACTGGTCCTCGACCTGGTGGACGCCGCGCAGGAAGACCGCGTGCACGTCGTCCAGCAGCGCGCCGTAACGGCTGGGGTGGACGGCCTTGAGGTGCTCCAGCAGGTCGTCGAAGCCGTCCAGCGAGGCGCCCGGGGTGCGCCGGGCCCGCTCGGTGACCACCTCGTCGGTGTACGGCGGCGGGGCCTCGGGCAGGCCGCGGTGGCGGTAGTCCTGGCCGTCGATCCGCAGCGGGCGGAAGTGCGCCGACAGGCCCTGGATCTCGCGCAGGAAGTCGGTGGAGGCGAACCGGCCCTCGCCGAGCTTCTCGGGCAGGGTGTTGGACGTCGCGCAGAGCTTGACGCCGTTCTCGACCAGCCGGCTGAGCAGGGTGGAGACCAGCACGGTGTCGCCCGGGTCGTCCAGCTCGAACTCGTCGATGCACAGCAGCCGGTGCCCGGAGAGGGTCTCCACCGCGCCCTTGAAGGTGAGCGCGCCGACCAGGTTGGTCAGCTCCACGAAGGTGCCGAAGGCCTTCGGGCCCGGGGTGGCGTGCCACAGCGAGGCCAGCAGGTGGGTCTTGCCGACGCCGTAGCCGCCGTCGAGGTAGATCCCGGCGGGGCCACTGGGCGCGGGTGCGGAGCGGCGGAACCAGCTGCGCTTGGGAGCGGTGCCGGCGCTGTTGAGCGACGCGGCGAACTGCTCCAGCACCTGGACGGCCTCGTACTGGCTGGGCTGGGAGGTGTCCGGCAGGTAGCTGCCGAAACTGACGTCGGCGAAGCGCGGCGGCGGCACCATCTCGGCGACCAGCCGCTCGGCGGGCACGACGGGCCGGCGGTCGGTGAGGGCGACCGGGCCGGCGGTGGCTATGGCACCGGCTGTTGCCGGAGTGGCCGTGGTGTCGGGATGTGAGGCAGCGGGCACGTCAGTAAAGGGTACGCGCCCCCGTGGAAGACTCTGTCCCATGCATCGACTGATCAGCCCGCTCGGCCCGCCCCAGCAGGACGTCCGGTCCCTGGAGGAGCTGGCCGCCGTCTACGCGTACCCCGAGCAGGTCCGGCAGGGCCGCCCCTGGCTGCGGGCCAACATGGTCGCCTCGCTGGACGGCAGCGCCCGGCTGGAGGGGCTCTCCGAGGGCCTCTCCGGCGACGCCGACAAGCGGATCTTCGGGGTGCTGCGGGCGCTGGCGGACGTCGTGCTGGTCGGCGCCGAGACGGTCCGCGCCGAGGGCTACCGTCCGGCCCGGGCCCGGGAGGCCTTCGCGGCGGCCCGCCGGGAGGCCGGGCAGGCGCCGGCGCCGGCCATCGCGATCGTCTCCCGCAGTCTGCGGCTCGACCTGGCCGCGCCGCTGTTCACCGAGCCGGCGGTCCGCACGGTGGTGATCACCACCGAGGACTCCCCCGCCGACGCCCGCCGCGCGGTGGCCGAGGTCGCGGACGTGGTCGTCGCGGGCGAGCGGTCGGTCGACGTGCGCCGGGCCCTCGCCGCGCTCACCGGGCGGGGCTGGACCCGGCAGCTGACCGAGGGCGGTCCGCGGCTGCTCGGCGAGCTGACGGCGGCGGGACTGCTGGACGAGCTCTGCCTGTCGCTGGCCCCGCTGCTCGCCGGCGGCGACGGCCCGCGGATCGGGTACGGCGGGGAAATGCCTGGCGTGCAGCGGATGCGGCTGGTGTCATTGATAGAGCAGGAAGGTTTCCTCTTCACCCGGTATCTGCGCTCGGCCTCTCCGGCTTCCCCGTCCCTTCCCGACCCGGCTCCGGACTCGGCCGGGTGACCCGGCCCGCACGTGTCTCATGTGGCGCGTGTGCAGCGTGAGGAAAGCATCCGCCGGGCACTATGAGGTGGGGGAACCGGACCCGGGGGCCTGCAACTGCGAAGGGACTCACGTGTTCAAGACGGTACTGATGATCGAGAAAGCGCTCTCCGACGCCGACGTCGACCTGGTCACCACGCTCCACGGGGAGGAGCAGGTCTCCTTCGTCGTCCTGATGCAGCCCCGCGGCAAGCAGGACGAACTGCTCCGGGCCCTGGACGACGTCGCCCTCGGCCACCTCGACCGGGCGGTGCACGAGCGCGAGGAGTCCCAGGCCCCGACCGTCGCGAGCGAGTCCCTGGAGCACAGCCTGCGCCACCTGCGGGAGGCCGGAGCCGAGGCGACCGGCGAGGTGGTGGAGGAGAACCCGCTGAACCGGCTGCGCGAGGTCGTGGAGCAGAACGACGCCGACGAGGTGCTGGTCCTGACCTCCCCGCACTTCGTCGAGGAGTTCTTCCATCGCGACTGGGCCTCCCAGGCCAGACACAAGGTCGGCGTACCGGTGCTGAAGCTGTTCGCGAGCGACTCCTGAGGGTCCCCGTCCCGGTAGTGCAGAATCGTCCTTGCGGACCGCCCGCAGGGGCGATTCGCGTTCTGCCATGCCGCCGGCCCCACTCGGCCACACCCGCCGGCCCGATTTTCGTACGGAGCACGCCTTGAACGACGCCGCGCACGACCTGCACGCCCCGCACTTCATCGGCATCGGCGGCGCCGGGATGTCCGGGCTGGCGAAGATCCTCGCGGTCCGCGGCGCCAAGGTCTCGGGCAGCGACGCCAAGGAGTCCGAGACCGTCCTGGCGCTGCGCGCGCTCGGCGCGGAGGTCCACGTCGGCCACGCCGCCGAGAACCTGCCGGCCGGGGCCAGCAACGTGGTGGTCTCCAGCGCCATCCGGCACGACAACCCGGAGCTGGCCGCCGCCCGGGAGCGCGGCATCCCGATCGTGCACCGCTCCGACGCGCTGGCCGCGCTGATGGGCGGCCGCCGGGCGCTGGCCGTCGCCGGCACCCACGGCAAGACCACGACCACCAGCATGCTCGCCGTCAGCCTCGCCGAGCTGGGCCTCGAACCCTCGTACGCGATCGGCGGCGACCTGGACGCACCCGGCTCCAACGCCCACCACGGCGCCGGTGACATCTTCGTGGCCGAGGCCGACGAGAGCGACCGCAGCTTCCACAAGTACGCCCCCGAGGTCGCGATCATCCTCAACGTGGAGCTCGACCACCACGCCAACTACGCGTCGATGGACGAGATCTACGAGTCCTTCGAGACCTTCGTCGGCCGGATCGTGGCCGGCGGCACCCTGGTGATCTCCGCCGACCACCCCGGTGCCCGCGAGCTGACCGGCCGGGTGCGCGGCCGCGACGGGCTGAACGTGGTCACCGTCGGCGCGGCCGAGGACGCCGACGTCCGGGTGCTCTCGGTGGTGCCGCGCGGCATGACCAGCGAGGTCACCGTCCTGCTGGACCGCGCCGAGCTGACCTTCACCGTCTCCGTCCCCGGCCGCCACTACGCGCACAACGCGGTCGCCGCGCTGGCCGCCGGCGTCGCGCTGGGCATCCCCGCGGCGGACCTGGCCAAGGCGATCGGCAGCTACACCGGCGTCCGCCGCCGCCTCCAGCTCAAGGGCGAGGCCGCGGGCGTCCAGGTGATCGACTCCTACGCCCACCACCCGACCGAGATGACCGCCGACCTGGAGGCGATCCGCGAGGCGGCCGGCGGCAACCGGGTGCTGGTGGTCTTCCAGCCGCACCTGTTCAGCCGGACCCAGCAGCTGGCCGAGGAGATGGGCCGGGCCCTGGCGCTGGCCGACGCCTCGCTGGTGCTCGACATCTACCCCGCCCGGGAGGACCCGATCCCCGGCGTCACCAGCGAGCTGATCATCGACGCGGCCCGCCGGGCCGGTGCCGAGGTCGCCGCCGAGCACTCCTTCGCCGCCGCCCCGGCGCACCTGGCCTCCCTCACCAGGCCCGGCGACCTGCTGCTCACCATGGGTGCGGGAGACGTCACCAACCTTGGACCGGCCATTCTGGAAAGCCTGCGGGGCCTGGCCCACCTCGCCGGCGTTGCAACCGACGCCTGACCGACGGACGAGGAGCCCGCGATGAGCTACGAGATCGAGAAGTCCGACGCCGAGTGGCGTGCGCAGCTGACCCCCGAGGAGTACCACGTGCTCCGCGAGGCGGGCACCGAGCGGCCGTTCGCCGGTGAGTACACCGACACCAAGACGGTGGGCGTGTACAGCTGCCGGGCCTGCGGCGCCGAGCTGTTCAGCAGCGAGACCAAGTTCGACAGCCACTGCGGCTGGCCCTCGTACTACGCGCCGCTCGCCGGGGACCGGGTGGAGTACCTGGCCGACGAGTCGCACGGCATGCGGCGGGTCGAGGTCCGTTGTGCGCGCTGCGGCGGGCATCTCGGGCACGTCTTCGAAGGCGAGGGGTACGGCACCCCGACCGACCAGCGGTACTGCATCAACAGCATCTCGCTGAGGCTCAAGCCCGCGGAGTAGGAACCCTTCGCGCGGGAGCTCTCAGGGCGCGGGACGACGCCCCTGAGAGCTCCTCCGCACGCTTGCGGGGGCACGCTCCGCACACCGGCGGCTCCGCTCGTCTGAGAGACTGATCATCTGTCAGGGACGGGCGAGAGAGGACCACGGTGGCACGGCGACGCAGCTCGGGAGTACTGGCCATGCTGGCTGAGGCGCAGCGTCAGCAGGCCCGCCAGCAAGAGGCGCAGCGCCGGGCCGCGGTGGCCGCCCAGCGGCAGTACGAGCGCGAGCAGCGCGAGGCCCAACGAGCCGCCGCGCAGGGGCAGAAGGAGGCGCTGCGGGCGTACCAGCAGGGCCGGGAGTCGGACGCCGCCCGGCGCACCGCCGAGCTGGACGAGCGGGTGGCCGCGCTGCGCGGGGTGCTCCAGACCGGGCTCGGCGGGCCGGTGTTCGCCCTGGCGAACCTGCAACGCCCCGTCGTGGTGCCGCCGTTCGACCCCGGGCCGCTCGGCGTCCCGGTCCCGCCGCCGGACCAGTCGCGCTATCTGGTACCGCCGTTGACGGGTGTGCAGGCGCTGAACCCGGCCGCCCGCCGCGAACACGACGAGCAGGTCGCGCACGCCCGGGCCCGGTTCGAACAGGACTGGCACGCCGCCCAGGCCGCCGACGACCAGCGGCGGCACCAACTCGACCAGTACCGGGCGCAGTACGAGGTCTGGGCCGACGACCGCCGCCGGGCCGCGGCCGGCCACGCCGAGCAGGCCGTCCGGCTGGCCGCCGAGCTGCGCGACGGCTCGGCGAGCGCGGTGGCCGAGTTCTTCGAGACCGCGCTCCGCTGGCGCGAGGACTGGCCCGAGGGGTTCTGGCAGGACTGCGTGACCGCCTGGGACGAGGCCACGGGCCAGCTCGTCGTGGACTGGCGGCTGCCTGGCTTCGAGGTGGTCCCGGAGACCGCCAGGTACCGCTACGTGAAGTCCACCGACCAGGAGACCGAGGTCGCCCGGCCCGCCGCCGAGCGGAAGGCGGTCTACCGCGAAGTGCTGGCCCAGTGCGCGCTGCGAGTGCTCGCCGAACTGTTCCTGGCGGACGGTGAGGGGCGGCTGGCCTCGGTGGTGTTCAACGGCTACGTGGAGGCGGTGGACCCGGCCACCGGGCGCGAGGAGCAGCGCTACCTGGTCTCGGTGGCGGTCGAGCGGGCGGTCTTCGGCGCGGTCGCGCTCGACCGGGTCGAACCGGTCGACTGCCTGGTCGACGGCCTGCAGGGGCGGCTCTCGGCCCGGCCGGAGAAGTCGGAGCCGGTACGCACCGAACGGCTCGCCGAGGAGGTCGGCAGCTTCCGGGCGGATGCGTCCGAGGAGGATCCCGACCTCTTCGAGATGGACCCGCTGGACTTCGAGAAGCTGCTCGCCGAGCTGTTCCGGCGGCTCGGTTACCAGACCCGCACCACCGAGCGCAGCGGGGACGACGGCGTGGACGTCATCGCCGAGAACCCCGACCCGATCACCGGCGGCCTGTACGTGATCCAGGCCAAGCGCTACCGCAAGACGGTCAGCCCGACCGCCGTCCGCGACCTGGACGCGACCATGGCCCACTTCGGCGCCAACAAGGGCATCCTGGTCACCACCTCGGGCTTCGGCCCGGGCTCCCGCCGCTGGGTCGAGGGCAAGCCGCTGACCCTGATCGACGGACCGATGCTGGTCCAGCTGCTCAAGGAGAACGGCCTGCCCGGGCGGCTCGGCCCGGCCACGGTGTCCGTTCCGGCGCAGCCCGGACCGGGCCGGGCCGCACCCGCAGCCGAGCCGGTGCTGCTGACGCCCGGTGCGAACGTGGTGCTGCCGGAGGCGGAACTCGCCGAGCTGTCGGTGCGGTTCGGCTCCGCCGGAGCCGAGGCCGACCTCACGCTGCTGCTGCTCACCGCCCGGGGCACGGTCCGCGGCGACGGGGACTTCGTCTTCTACCACCAGCGCAGCGCCGAGCACGGCGCCGTGACGCTGCACCCCAGGCAGACCGCGGACGGCGGACGGACCGCCGAGAGCGCCGTCGTCCGGCTGCGGTCGCTGCCGGCGGCCGTCCACCGGGTGGCGGTCTCGGTGAACATGGACACCGACTCGGGTACCAGCTGCGCCGAGCTGCGCGACGCGGTGCTGGAGGTGTGCGGGGCCGGCGGCTCGGCCTGGGCCTTCCGGCCGCCCGCCGATCCGGCGGTGAAGGCCATGCTCGTCGCCGAGCTGTACCGCTACCGGGCGGGCACCCCGGACGAGGTCTGGAAGCTGCGCGCGGTCGGCCAGGGCTGGTCCGACGGCCTGGCCGGGCTCGCCCGCGCCCATGGCGTCGAGGTCTCCTGACCGCGGCCCCCGGCCCCGGCCGCGCGGTCCTTCGTTTTGAACGCGCGCCCCTACAGCTCCCGGATGTACTTCCACTCGCAGGCGCAGCGCTCGTACCCCAGCCAGGCATTGACCGCGAGCATCGGTGCGTTGGTGGCGTCGTTGCTGGTGTACGCGTCGGTGTAGCCGGCGGCGCGGGCCAGGTGCAGGGAGTGGGCCTTGGCGAGCTTGGCGAGGCCGCGGCCCCGGTAGCGGGCGCCGGTGGTGGTGAAGGCGGACCAGTAGCGGTGGGCGCCGTCGGTCTCGGCGACCACCAGGGCGGCCTCCCGGCCGTCCAGGACGGCGACGGTGGTGAGGCCGCGGTCGAGATCGGGGCGGCCCCAGGTGTCGGCGAGCCAGTCCTGGTAGTCGTGGTCGGCCGCGTCCAGGTCTCCGGGCTCGTCGCGGCTGCCCTCGATGTCCAGCAGGTAGAGCGGGCGGGGATCGTCCAGGTAGTCGTCGGCGGTGCGCAGTTCGACGCCCGGCGGGAGCACGGGGACGGGCGGCAGGCCCGAGGTGAGGTCGAGGTGGGCGAAGTACGCGCTGCGGCCGGCCCGGTAGCCCCGGTCGGCGGCGAAGCGGCGGGCGGCGGGCTCGTCGTCGACCCAGGAGTGGATCCGGTTCACCCCGTGTGCCGCCAGGTGCTGCTCGGCCGCCCTGACCAGGGCCCCGCCCGCGCCCCGGCCCCGGTACTCGGGCAGCACGCTGACGTTGATGCCGCCCTGGCCCTTCACACTGGCCTCGGCGTGCACCATGCAGCGGGCGGTGCCGACCACCCGGCCGTCCAACTCTGCGACCAGCAGCCGGTAGTGCTGGTCGGGGGCGGCCGCACCCACCCTCCAGCGGACGGCCTCGGGCGTCATCAGCAGGTGCGGGCGGCCCGCGCTGTACGCGGCGGCGGCCGCTTCGGCGTCTTCGGGACGGAAGCCACGGATCGTCAGATTCATAGGCCGACCACGGTAGCCCCGGAACCACCCGGGTGCCGCTGAATTTCCGGGTGCGGCGGAAAGCTCAAGTTCAGCTCTGAGTTTGCCGGGTGCGGGTTGGCAACGACCCGGCGGGGATAGACCCTCGGCAACGAGGCGTGAGAGCGCGACGAGGCCCTCTCCGCGGTCCGAAGACACTCGTGCGGCACAGCTTCCGTGCCCGTTGTCCCACCTGTCCCACCGTTCTGTCCGACGCTGTTCGGCGAGCCCTCCGAAGGGGGCGCATCCCATGACGTCTGCTGCTACTGCCCTGCCCCGCCTGGGAGTCGGCATCGGCTGGCGGGCCGAGATCGACACCGTGGTGGAGCGACTGCCCGGCCTGGACTGGGTCGAGGTGGTCGCCGAGAACCTCTGCCTCGACCAGCTGCGCGCCGGCGGGTTGCCCGAGTCGCTGCGGGTGCTGCGGGAACGCGGTGTGACGGTCGTCCCGCACGGGGTGGCGCTCGGTCTCGGCGGCGGTGAACTGCCCGACCCCGAGCGCCTGTCGCGGCTGGCCACGGCCGCTCAGGCGCTGGACGCGCCATTGGTCAGCGAGCACCTGGCGTTCGTCCGGGCGGCCGGGGTCGAGGCGGGCCACCTGCTGCCGGTGCCGCGTTCGCGGGACTCGCTGCGGGTGATCGCGGAGAACGTCCGGATCGCCCAGCAGGAACTCCCGGTTCCACTGGCGCTGGAGAACATCGCCGCCCATCTCGCCTGGCCCGAGGACGAGTTCACCGAGGCCGAGTTCCTGGCCGAGCTCGTCGAGCGCACCGGCGTGCGGCTGCTGATCGACGTCGCCAACCTGCACACCAACCGGGTCAACCTGGGCCTGGACGTCGCCGCCGAACTCGACCGGCTGCCGCTGGAGGCCGTCGCCTACGTCCATGTGGCGGGCGGGATCGAGGTCGACGGGGTCTGGCACGACACCCACTCCCACCCGGTGACCGAGCCCGTGCTGGAGGTCCTGGCCCGGCTCTGCGAACGGGCGCTGCCGCCCGGCGTCCTGCTGGAACGTGACGACCACTACCCGCCACCCGCCGAACTGGCCGGCGAGCTCGACGCGATCCGGGCCGTGCTGGAAGGAAGGCTGGAGCATGTCTGAGCACTTCGAGTACCTGGTCAGGGCGGGCGACCCGGAGCTGGTGGTGGCCCGCGCCCGGCTGGCCCGGCGGCAGGCAGAGCTACTGGCGGCGCTGGTCTCGGGCGGCCCGGTGCCGGAGGGCTTCGACCCTGAGCAGGTGCGCGTCCAGGCCCGGGGCCTGCTCGCCAAACGGCGGGACACCGTGGCCCGGGTGGCACCCGAGGTCGCGCGGATCCTCGGCGACGACTACCGTCCGCTGTTCCGCCGGTACGCGCAGCAGGGCCCGGCCGTCGAGGGTTGCCGGGCGGATGCGCGGGCCTTCGCCGAATGGGCGGTCGACTGGGCCGCCGTCGGCGCACCGCACACTCCCTGGCGGCCCGCCCTGGAGCGCTGGCTGCGGCCCGCCGAACCGCCCCGCCGCCGCTGGCGCCGCTTCCACGGCTAGGGCCCGTCCGGCGGGTCCGAGCACCGCCGGCTGCTTCAACTCAACTACGGGGGACATGAGATGTGGTACACCGAGTTCGCCGCCGCCACCACGCTGGTGGTGGGCACGGGCCTGTGGACGTCCGTCGCGCTGCAGCGGATGCGGCGGGTACCGAAGCCGCAGGGCCTGCCCGGCCGCGCACTGCCGCTGCCGGACGCCGCCTTCCTCGCCGGGGGCCCGGCCCGGGCGGCGGAGGCGGTGATCGTCCGGATGCAGCGGGAGGGCCGGCTGATCGTCTCCCGGGACGGTCTGGCCACCGTGACCGACCCCGCGCCGAAGGACCCGGCCGAGGCCGTACTGATAAGGGCCGCGGGGCCGGGCCGGCAGAGTGAAGTGGACCTGCTGCGCCGGGCGGTGATGCGCAGCCCGGAGATCCAGCGGATCGGCGACCGGCTGGCGGAACGCGGGCTGATGCGGCGGCCCGAGCTGCACCGCGCCGCCGTCCGGGCCCGGCGCTTCCTGCAGCTGTCCCTGCTGGTCACCCTGATAGTCGGGTTGGCGACCGGGCTCGGCTGGGCCTTCCGGCCCGCCGGGGAGCGGGCCACCAGCGCGCCGCCGTTCTTCGCCTTCCTCGGACTGCTGCTGCTCGGGGCCGTCTGGCTGGCCACCACCAGGCCCGGGAAGAGCCGGGTCAGTCCGGCCGGGCTGCGGCAGCTGGGCCTGATGAAGACCGGTTCCTCACCGTGGAAGCCGGCCGTCCCCGGGGCCGACGCCGACACCACCGCCGCACTGGGCGCACTGGCGCTGGAGGGGGTCGAGTCCCTGAAGGACGAGGACCTGCGCACCGCCATGCGGAAGCGGGCTCGCGCAAGCGTCGGCGGCGGCTCGGGCGACTCCGGTTACGGCGGGGGCCTCGACGCGGGGGCGGCGGCGGTGGCCTGGTGCTCGTCCGCCACCCCGGACGCCGGTCCGGGCGGCTCGCGCCACGGCTCGCACCACGGTTCTCACCACGGCTCGTCCTGCGGCTCGTCCAGCGGCTGCGGCTCGTCCTCCGGCCACAGCAGCTCGTCCGGTCACAGCAGTTCGTCCAGCCACAGCTGCTCGTCGGGGCACAGCTGCTCGTCAGGGCACAGCAGTTGCGGATCCAGCTGCGGCTCAAGTTGCGGTTCGTAACCCGTGCATCGGTCACAGTTCGGTATCGCGAACCGGAAATTCACTTCCCCGAACGGCTCGTCAGGTCTAGAAACAGCCCCATGTGGTTGCTCCTTCTGATACCCGCGTTCCTCACCGCCACGCTCTCCTGCTTCCGGCTGGTCAAGGTCGCAGCAACCGCAGACGCACTCTCCGGGGCCGAGACCGGCCGGCCCGGCGACGCCACCGGGATCGGCCTGTACGAGACCGCGCACCTGGCCGGGGGTCCGGCCCGGGTCGTCGATCTCGCCCTGGTGCTGATGGCCGCTCAGGGCCGGCTACACCTGGCGCACACCGGCTGGACCACCGTGGTGGACCCGCAGGGCCGCAACCTGCTGGAGCGGGCGCTGATCGAGTGCATCGGCCCCGAGGGGCAGTGCCGGACCTCCGAGCTCCGCGAGCAACTCGCCGTCCACCCGGCCGTGCTGGAGATCGGCGGACGGCTGGTGCTGGCCGGACTCGCCACCCCGGCGGTCATCAAGGAGGCCACCTCCATGGCGGTCCGGCAGGTGCGGCTGGCACTGCTGCTGAGCCTGCTCCTCCTCGGAGCGTCCATCGCGCTGGCGCCCGACGGCGCGGACACGGGAGCCGCCGTCGCCTGGTTCGCCCTGCCGTTGGTACTCACCAGCGGCACGCTGCTGATGGCCCGGGTCGACGTCCACCCCTACACCCGCTGGGCCACCCACGCCGGCCAGGAGGTACTCCACTCGGTCCGCCCCGACCCGGCCGGCGCCGAACAGGAACTGCTCACCGCCGTCGCCATGGTCGGCCCCGCCGCGGTCCAGGACGCCCGCCTGCGCGCCGCCCTGCGCAACTAGCTAGGGCCTGTCCGGCCGGGTACGGGGAACCGCGCGGGCCGCCCACCTTCGTGGCGGGCGGCCCACGCGGTTCCCCGTGCCCCGGGTCGGCGTGCCCCGGGGTCGGCGTGCCCCGGGGTCGGCGTGCCCCGGGGTCGGCGCGGTCAGGCGCGAAGGTTCAGACCAGGCCGGTCAGCAGCTCGGCGACCGGCTTGCGGCGACCGGTGAAGAACGGCACCTCCTCGCGGACGTGCAGCCGGGCCCGGGACGGCCGCAGGTCGCGCATCAGGTCCACGATCCGGTGCAGCTCGTCCGCCTCGAAGGCGAGCAGCCACTCGTAGTCGCCGAGCGCGAACGAGGCGACCGTGTTGGCCCGCACGTCCGGGTAGCCCCGGGCCATCTGCCCGTGCTCGGCGAGCATCGCGCGCCGCTCCTCGTCCGGCAGCAGGTACCACTCGTAGGAGCGCACGAACGGGTACACGCAGACGTACTCGCGGGCCCGCTCGTCGGCGAGGAACGCCGGGATGTGCGACTTGTTGAACTCGGCCGGGCGGTGCAGCGCCATGTTGGACCAGACCGGCTCCAGGGCGCGGCCGAAGCCGGTGCGGCGGAAGCGGTTGTACGCCTCCTGCAGGTTGTCCGAGTCACCGGAGTGCCACCAGATCATCACGTCGGCGTCAGCGCGCAGGCCGGACACGTCGTAGGTGCCGCGCACCGTGACGTCCTTCGCCGCCAGCTGCTCGAACAGCTCCTCGACCTCGGCCGCCAGCGCGGCACGGTCCTCGGGCAGCTCGCTCCTGAGCTTGAACACCGACCACATGGTGTAGCGGATGACCTTGTTCAGGTCCCGGGCCTTCTTCTTCTCGGGCTGCGTTTCAGTGGACTCAGTCATGTGCCCATTGTCCCTTCCGTTACGTGTGTACCGATCGCCGGGGTCAGCACCTCGTCGACCGCCCGGCGGGCTCCGGCGATGCAGGCCGGAATCCCCACCCCGTCGTACGCGGCCCCGCAGACCGCCAGGCCGCCGACCCGGGCCACCTGCCCGCGGATCCGCTCCACCCGCTCCAGGTGCCCCACGGGGTACTGCGGCAGACCGCCGCGCCAGCGGGTGACCGCGGTGTCGTACGGGCGCGCGCGCAGGCCGACCGCCTCGCCGAGGTCGGCCAGCGAGCGGGCCACCAGTTCCTCGTCCGGCAGGTCGAGCGCCTCCTCCTCGCGGTGGCGACCCAACGAGGTGCGCAGCACGAAGGCGTCCGGTGCGCCGCGGTCCAGCCAGCCCCACTTGTTGGAGGAGAAGGTGGACGCCTTGATCGAGCGGCCGTCGTTCGGCGGCACCAGGAAGCCGCTGCCGGTCAGCGGCTCGGTCAGGTCGGCACGGCGGAAGGCCAGCGTGACCAGGGCCATGCCCGCGTACTCGACAGTGTCCAGTTCGGCCGCCGCGCCCGGGGCGTCGGCGCGCAGCAGCCGGGCGGCCTGCGGGGCGGGAACGGCCAGCACCACCGCGTCGGCGTGCAGCACCTCGTCGCCGGTGACGATCCGCCAGCCCTCGGGGGTGCGGCGCAGCTCGTCCACCGCGCTGTCCGTGCGCAGCTCGGCTCCGGCCTTGCGGCAGGCGTCGGCGACCGCCTCCGGGAGGGTGCCGACACCGCCCTCGATGCCCTGGAACACCGGCCCGGTACTGGTGGACCGAGCGGTCAGCTCGCGCACCTCCTCCAGCAGCGAGCCGCCGCTGCGGGCCACGGGCAGCAGCGCGGGGACGGCCGCACGCAGCGAGATCTCGTCGGCGTGCCCGGCGTAGACGCCGCCGAGCAGCGGCTCCACCAGCCGGTCCACCACCTCGCGGCCGAGCCGCGCCGCGACGTACTCGCCGATCGAGACGTCCGACCCCACCGGGGCCGTGGCCAGCTCGTGCCTGACCCGGTCCAGGCCCGGCTCGGAGAGCACGCCGGAGGCGGTCAGCGCGTCCAGGTCACCGGGGACGCCCATCACCTGTCCGCCGGGCAGCGGCCGCAGGGCTCCCCTGGTCCAGATCGCGGCCTTCGCCGTGCTCGGCGGCTCCAGCGCCCCGGCGAGGCCGACCTGCCGGGCCAGCTCCACCGCCTCCGGCCGGCGGGCGAGCATCGACTCGGCGCCGAGGTCGACCCGCACTCCGCCGACCTCACCGGCCCGCAGCTTCCCGCCGAACCGTCCGGACGCCTCCAGCAACGTGACCCTGGCCCGCGCACTCGCCGCGTACGCGGCCGTGAGCCCGGCGATCCCGCCGCCGATCACCACGACATGAGGTTCAACCATTCCCGCAGTCTCGCAGAGCTAACACCGGAGGCCTCACTCGGTGCGGCGCGGCGATCTGTCGAGCCGATCGAGATCGATCTTCACCGGAAACGGAACCCGCCGGTCGAGGGTCCCCCGGAAAATCCCGGCCGACACATAGGCCGAGGTGGATTCCTCGAGTTCCAGGACGTGGGCAACCGGCAGGCCCGCCTCCTCTTCGATCCGCCAGTAGTGCGCGATCCCCGCTTCGGCATACTTGCGCACCTTGACGGTCCGGTCGCGGTGAGCGGACTCCGGTGACACGACCTCCACCACCAGCACGACGTCGGACGGAGCGAACCACGTCCGGTCAGGCTCGTAAGCCGCGGTGGTCACGACCAGATCGGGCTCCGGGCGGTTCCGCTTGTCCAGCCGAATGGTCATCTCCCGCTCGACCTCGATGCCGTCCGGCAACTGGGGTTCCAGCGCGTGGGTCAGCCCGGAGATCACCCGACTGTGCCAGGACCGCTGCGGGGACATCATGAAGACCAGTGCTCCGTCCACGAGTTCGGTGTGCCGAGGCAGGTTGGGCAGACCGTCGAGATCCTCGGCGAACCAGCCCTCCTCGCGGGGCGGATACATCCAGTCAGGCAGCTCGCTCATGGCTACAAGCTAGTCGCCGACGCAAAGCCGACGCCACGAAATCACCCCGGGATCATCCTCGGAAAATTCGTTCGAGGTGGACTGTCACATCCGACCGTCCTGCCCTGTCCCCTTCCCGCCGACGGCAGTACGACACGGAGAGGTGGAACGATGGAGAACACGGTGCTGGTGACCGGGGCGACCGGGGTGCTGGGGCGCGAGGTGGTGCGGCGCCTGCGCGGGACGGGGGTGCCGGTGCGGGCGCTGACCCGACGGACGGCGCTGCCCGAGGATCCCGGGGTGGCCTGGTTCACCGGCGACCTGGCGGCCGGCACCGGGCTGGACGAGGCGCTCGACGGCGTCCGTACGGTCGTCCACTGCGCCAGCGACGCCCGGCACTTCAAGCAGGACGTACCCGCCATGGAGAACCTGCTCGCGGCGGCGGAGCGCGCCGGGGTCGGGCACGTCGTCAACATCTCGATCGTCGGCGTCGACCGGATCCCCTACCCCTACTACGCGGTCAAACTGCAGGGCGAGCGGATGCTGGCGGCTTCCAAACTCGGTTGGACCAACCTGCGCGCCACCCAGTTCCCCGAACTGCTCAACGCGGCGTTCGGGGTGCTGTCCCGGCTCCCGGTGGTCCCGGTGCCGTCCGTGACCGCCTGCCAGCCGGTGAGCCAGGGCGAAGTGGCCGACCGGCTGGTCGAGTTGGCGCTCGGAGCACCGGCGGGCCGGGTGCCGGACCTGGCCGGCCCCCGGGTGTACCCGGTGGCCGAGCTGGCCAGGGGGTGGCTGCGGGCTGCGGGCCGGCGCCGCCCGGTGCTGGCGGTGCGCATCCCGGGGAGGATCGGCGCGGCCTTCCGCTCCGGCGCGCTCACCGCGCCGGACCGCGCGGTGGGCCGGCGCACCTGGGAGCAGTACCTCGCTGCCCGGTTCACCCGCTGAGCCCCCAAGCAACCGGGCAACCGGGCAGCTCCGCGAAGGCGCCTGCCGGTTGCCCGGGAGGGGCCGCTACCGCGCGCTGGTCTCGTGGACGAACTCGACCAGCCTGGTCAGCGCGTCGGGGTCCATGTTCGGCATCACTCCGTGGCCGAGGTTGAAGATGTGGCCGCTGTCGCCGAGCGCCTGGGCGGCGTGCAGCACCTCGCGGGCCTTGGTCTCGACCACGCGGGTGGGTGCGAAGAGGACGGCCGGGTCGAGGTTGCCCTGGAGGGCCTTGCCCGGGCCGACCCGCTCGGCGGCGACGTTCAGCGGCACCCGCCAGTCCACCCCGACCACGTCGGCACCGGCCTCGCCCATCAGGTGCAGCAGCTCGCCGGTGCCGACGCCGAAGTGGATCCGCGGCACGCCGTAGCGGGCGACGGCCTCGAAGACCTTGGTGCTCGCGGGCATCACCGAGCGGCGGTAGTCGTCCGGGGCGAGCGCGCCGACCCAGGAGTCGAAGAGCTGGACCGCCGAGGCGCCCGCCTCGATCTGGATCTTCAGGAAGGCGGCGGTGATGTCGGCCAGCCGGTCGACCAGCGCGGCCCACAGCTCGGGCTGGCCGTACATCATGGCCTTGGTCTGTTCGTGGCTCTTCGACGGGCCGCCCTCGACCAGGTAGCTGGCCAGGGTGAACGGGGCGCCGGCGAAGCCGATCAGCGGGGTGGTGCCGAGCTCCTCGACCAGCATGCCGACGGCCTCGGTGACGTAGGGCATGTCGTCCGGCTCCAGCGGGCGCAGCCGCTGGAGGTCGTCGAAGGTGCGGATCGGGTCGGCGATCACCGGGCCGATCTTCGGCACGATGTCGACGCCGACGCCGATGGCCTTCAGCGGCACCACGATGTCGCTGAAGAAGATCGCCGCGTCCACCTTGTGCCGCCGCACCGGCTGGAGGGTGATCTCCTTCACCAGCTCGGGCCGGGTGCAGGACTCCAGCATCGGGATGCCCTCGCGCACCTTGAGGTACTCGGGCAGCGAGCGGCCGGCCTGGCGCATGAACCACACCGGGGTGTGCGGCACCGGCTCGCGGCGCGCGGCGCGCAGGAACGGGGAGTCGTACGCCGCGCCCCGGCGCGCGGGGGAATGCTGACCGGTCTGGGCTGGCGGGGTCGCCGCGGAAGTCTCACTCACGGTGCAAATCTTCGCATGTGTCCCGTGCCGCGCCCCCGACGGCGAGTCGTGGGTCCCTCCAAGATCTTCGAGTGCACCCGCCCCGGCGCGCCGCAGGTGCGAAATGTGCTCGGATTGCGGCGTCGGCCCACCTAGGCTTCCGCTCATGGCAGCGGTCGGCGGGCACCCCGCACAAGGTGGTGGAACGGGCGAGGAGTCGGCGCCGATCGAGTTCCGCGCAGCGGTCGAGGCGCTCGGCACGGCGCGGCTGCGGCCCGAGGTGCAGCTCTCGCCCGCCCCGGCGCCCCGGCGGCTGGCCCCCTACGCGTACGCGCTCACCGCCACGGTCGAGGTGGAGGGCGAGGAGCTGGCGGACGGCCGGCTGGTACTGCTGCACGACCCGGCCGGCCAGGAGGCCTGGCACGGCGACTTCCGGGTGGTCACCCTGACCCGGGCCGAGCTGGAGCCCGAGATCGCCGACGACCCGATGCTCTCCGAGGTGGGCTGGTCCTGGCTGCTGGACGCGTTGCGGACGCACGGCGCCGGCTACGCCGAGCCGGGCGGCACGGTCACCCACGCCTCCTCGCACTACTTCGGCGCGCTGTCCGACCGGGAGCCGTCCACCGAGATCGAGATCCGTGCCTCCTGGACCCCGGCGGACGGCCGGTTCGAGCGGCACCTGGCGGCCTGGGGCGATCTGCTCTGCGCCTGCGCCGGCCTGCCGCCGAGCACGGTGGCACCGCTGTCGGACTCGCCGTCACTCGGCGGGGTGGTCCCGATGCCCGCGCGGCGGCGCCCGCGCTCCCACTGAGGAGCGACGGACGGCCCGTTCGAGGCCGACCGCGGTCAACGCCACCCGCAGGACTGACGCCGCGTGACTTCGACCCCGGTCTGCGTCAATTCGCCGTCCAGTCCTGATCGGTAAGCGTTGCTTTCGATCGAATCTGTGCGATTTCAGGGCATGTCGCATCAGTCATTTGCGCGATTTGTCCGTATTGTTACTCACTAGATCGTGATCTTTCGCTAAAGCCGGGCACGGTTGATGCCGAAGGTGTCTGTGACCCTTTCCAACGCGGAACGACCCGACCGCCCCCTCGGGGTTCCGTCCGCCACTCCCCGCAGGAGGCCCCTGGTGTCGGTCCTTCTTGAGCACCCCGCAAACGTGGTCGCATACCGCCCGACGAAGCCCACCGCGATGGTGGTCATCGCCGACCCCCGTGTCCGGAACACCGTCACCCGGCACCTCTGGGCGCTCGGTGTCCGCGATGTCATCGAAGTCTCCTCGATCGCCGAGGCCCGTCCCCGAGTCGCCACCCCGCGCGACATCTGCGTCGCCGACGTCCACCTCCCGGACGGCTCCGGCCTGACCATCCTGGCCGAGACCCGCGCGGCGGGCTGGCCCAACGGCCTGGCGCTCTCCGCCGCCGACGACATCGGCGCGGTCCGCAGCGCGCTCGCGGGCGGTGTCAAGGGCTACGTGGTCACCGGCACCCGCACCAACATCGCCATGCCCGGCCGTCCCGGGCTGCCGCTCGGTGCCGCCGGACTTGGCGGCCGGATGCGGCGGCCCGGGATGCCGGGCATGCCCGGTGCGGTCGGTGCCCCGGGGGCACCGGGCGCCCCGGGGGCACCCGGTGTGCAGCCCGCCGCCTACCGCGAGCTGTCCGGCCGCGAGGTGGAGGTGCTGCGGCTGGTCGCCGAAGGGCAGTCCAACAAGGCGATCGGCGTCGCGATGGGCCTGTCCGCGCTGACGGTGAAGAGCCACCTGGCCCGGATCGCCCGCAAGCTGGGCACCGGGGACCGGGCCGGAATGGTCGCGGTCGCCCTGCGGACCGGCATCATCCACTGAGCTCCGCCGGCGTCCGCGTGCCGCACCGCAGCCCCCAGCAACGACAGACAGTTCGGTTGGCAGCCCGGAGGAACGTTTCCTCCGGGCTGCCGGTTTTCCCTGACGCCCAGGTCAGGTCCGTCCGGGCGGGGGGCCATCCGGGCGAACTTGGGCGCGTCGTTGAGCGTGTCGACTGGGCAGGAGGACGTCTGAGTACCTTCTGACCAGTCCGACAACCTTCCCGGTTCCGGCGGCCGTCGTACTCTTGGGGGGTGACCGACGCCGTAGCAGCCATCCCAGAAGAGACAGCCCCGGTCCCGCTCCTTGAGCCCAGGGAGGGACTGCCACCCGTGGTGGTGGACGAGCGGGTGCTCGCCGAGACGATCGCCGCCTTCGCCGCGGGCAGCGGCCCGGTCGCCGTCGACGCCGAGCGGGCCTCCGGGTACCGCTACGGACAGCGGGCGTACCTGATCCAGCTGCGACGGGCCGGCGCCGGCACCGCGCTGATCGACCCGATCGCCTGCCCCGACCTCAGTGCTCTCGGCACCGCGTTGGCCGACACCGAGTGGGTGGTGCACGCGGCGACCCAGGACCTGCCCTGCCTCTCCGAGGTCGGAATGCGTCCGTCCCGGCTGTTCGACACCGAGCTGGCCGGCCGGATCGCGGGCTTCCCCCGGGTCGGACTCGGCCCGATGACCGAGAGCGTGCTCGGTCTGTCACTGGCCAAGGAGCACTCCGCGGTGGACTGGTCGACCCGTCCGCTGCCGGAGCCCTGGCTGCGGTACGCCGCCCTGGACGTCGAGGTGCTGGTCGAGCTGCGGGACGCACTCGAACAGGAGCTGGATGCCCAGGGCAAGCTCGGCTGGGCCCTGGAGGAGTTCGCCGCCATCGCCGACGCACCCAGGCCCGCCCCCCGGGTGGACCCGTGGCGCCGCACCTCGCAGTTGCACAAGGTGCGGCGCCGCCGTCAGCTGGCCGCCGTCCGGGAGCTGTGGCAGACCCGGGACAAGATCGCGCGGGAGCGGGACGTCTCGCCCGGGCGGGTGCTACCGGACGCCGCGATCGTCAACGCGGCCCTGGCGATGCCGCAGAACGTGGCCGCACTGCAGATGGTTCAGGGGTTCGGGCCGCGGATCAGCCGGCGGCAGCTGGAGCAGTGGCTGGCCGCGCTGGACCGGGCCCGGGAGGTCCCGGAGACCGAGCTGCCGCCGGCCACCGCGCCGCATGACGGGCCGCCGCCGCCGCGGGCCTGGGCGGAGAAGGACCCGGTGGCCGCGGCGCGGCTCTCGGGGGCCCGCGCGGCCGTCACCGAGCTGGCCGAGGCGAAGCGGCTGCCGGCCGAGAACCTGATCACCCCGGAGCTGGTGCGACGGGTCTGCTGGGAGCCGCCGGCCGTGCTCACGGTGGACGCGGTCGGGTCGGCACTGCTGGCGCTGGGCGCCCGGAACTGGCAGGTCGACCTGGTGGCTCCGGCCATCTCGGCGGTGTTCGTCAAGGCCGCCAACGGGACGGTCCGGGACTGAGACTCCGGCCGCCCGGGGTTGAGCTCCGGGCAGGCGGGTGAACGATCAGGGGCGCGGGGAGACGCGCGAAGCGGGAGCAGGGGTGCCGTGCCGGCCCGCACCGGGCGGGGTACGGCATCCCGCCGGTGCGGGCTCGGGCCCGGCGGCGGTCGCCTTCCGGCTCGCGCTCCCCCGCGCCCCTGTCCGCGTACCCGGTCGTTCCCAGGCCGATTGACGTGGTGCGGGACACATGGGGTGATGGGGGTGCTGCCCCTGGGCAAGCTAGTTACCGGCGGGTAGCATGGCCGTGAAGCAGCGCCGCTCCATCTGTGACGTCGACTGCGCTAACGTCATGTCCCCTGGGAGGAGAGCCCCCGTGCCTCGTACCGCGAGGGACGTCGTCTTCGTCGACGGCGTCCGCACCCCGTTCGGCAAGGCCGGCCCGAAGGGCATCTACCACGAGACCCGCGCCGACGACCTGGTCGTCAAGTGCATCCGCGAGCTCGTGCGCCGCAACCCGAACCTGCCCGTCGAACGCATCGACGAGGTCGCCATCGCCGCGACCACGCAGATCGGCGACCAGGGTCTGACCATCGGCCGTACCGCCGGACTGCTCGCCGGACTGCCGAAGTCCGTTCCCGGCTACGCCATCGACCGCATGTGCGCCGGCGCGATGACCGCCGTCACCACCACCGCGGGCGGCATCGCCTTCGGCGCGTACGACATCGTCGTCGCCGGTGGCGTCGAGCACATGGGCCGCCACCCGATGGGCGAGGGCGTCGACCCGAACCCGCGGTTCGTCTCCGAGAAGCTGGTCGACGAGTCCGCCCTGTTCATGGGCATGACCGCGGAGAACCTGCACGACCGCTTCCCGCACATCACCAAGGAGCGCTGCGACGCCTACGCCGTGCGCTCCCAGGAGAAGGCCGCCAAGGCGTACGCCAACGGCGACATCCAGCCCGACCTGGTGCCGATCGCGATCCGCAACACCAACCCCGAGATCGGTGAGACCGGTTGGGGCCTGGCGACGGTCGACGAGCCGCTGCGCCCGGGCACCACGATGGAGTCGCTGGCGGGCCTCAAGACCCCGTTCCGCCCGCACGGCAACATCACCGCCGGCAACGCGGCCGGCCTGAACGACGGTGCCACCGCCTCGCTGCTGGCCGCCGAGGACGTCGCCGAGGAGCTCGGCCTGCCGGTCAAGATGCGCCTGGTCTCCTACGCCTTCGCGGGCGTCGAGCCCGAGGTCATGGGCATCGGCCCGGTCCCGGCGACCGAGAAGGCCCTGGCCAAGGCCGGCCTGACGATCGAGGACATCGGCGCGTTCGAGGTCAACGAGGCCTTCGCCGTCCAGGTACTGGCCATGCTCGACCACTTCGGCATCGCCGACGACGACGAGCGCGTCAACCCGTACGGTGGTGCGATCGCCTTCGGCCACCCGCTGGCCTCCTCCGGCGTCCGTCTGATGACCCAGCTGGCCCGGCGCTTCGAGCAGCGCCCGGACGTCCGCTACGGCCTGACCTCCATGTGCATCGGCTTCGGCATGGGTGGAACGGTCATCTGGGAGAACCCGCACTTCGAGGGTGGTAAGTGACGATGACGAGCACCACTGAGCTGCTGACCCGCGGCGCCGAGCTGTTCCCCGGCGAGGTCGTCACCACCGCGCACGTCCGCCACCTCGACCTGCCGCTGCAGGCGGGCAGGCTGGCGCTGATCACCCTGGACAACGGCTTCGACCACACCAAGCCGACCACCTTCGGCCCGGGCTCGCTGCTGAAGCTGTCCGAGGCGCTGGACCAGGTCGAGGCCGAGGCCGCCGAGCAGAAGATCGTCGCGGTCGCCGTCACCGGCAAGCCGTTCATCTTCGCGGTCGGCGCCGACCTCAAGGGCGTGGAACTCCTCAAGGAGCGCGAGGACGCGCTGGCCATCGGCAAGGGCGGCCACGAGGTCTTCAAGCGGATCGCCGCGCTGCCCGTCCCCAGCTTCGCCTTCTACAACGGCGCGGCGATGGGCGGCGGTGTCGAGGTCGGCCTGCACTGCACCTACCGCACCGTCAGCGCGGGCGTCCCTGCGTTCTCGCTGCCCGAGGTCTTCCTCGGTCTGGTCCCCGGCTGGGGCGGCTGCACCATCCTGCCGAACCTGATCGGTCCGGCGAAGGCCGTCAAGGTCATCGTCGAGAACTCGATGAGCCAGAACAAGCAGCTCAAGGGCAAGGACGTCTTCGAGCTCGGCATCGCCGACGCGATCTTCGAGCCGGCCGACTTCCTGGAGCAGTCGCTGCTCTGGGCGGCCAAGGTCCTCAAGGGCGAGACGGTCGTCGAGCGCGAGGAGATCGACCGCGGCAAGGCCTGGGACGACGCCGTCGCCTGGGGCCGGATGGTCGCCGACGCCAAGGTGCACGGGGCCGCTCCCGCCGCCTACAAGGCGCTGGACATCATCCAGCAGGTCAAGGACCAGAACCTGCAGGCGGGCTTCGACGCCGAGGACGTGGCGCTGGCCGACCTCATCATGAGCGGCGAGCTGCGCAGCGGCATCTACGCGTTCAACCTGGTGCAGCGCCGGGCCAAGAGGCCCTTCGGTGCCCCGGACAAGTCGCTGGCCCGCCCGGTCTCCAAGGTCGGCGTCGTCGGCGCCGGCCTGATGGCCTCCCAGCTGGCGCTGCTGTTCGCCCGCCGCCTGGAGGTGCCGGTCGTGCTGACCGACATCGACCAGGAGCGCATCGACAAGGGCGTGGGCTACGTCCACGGCGAGATCGACAAGCTGCTGGAGAAGGGCCGGATCGGCAAGGACAAGGCCAACAAGCTCAAGGGCCTGGTCTCCGGCCACCTGGACAAGGCCGTCGCCTTCGGCGACGCGGACTTCGTGATCGAGGCCGTGTTCGAGGAGATGGGCGTCAAGCAGAACGTCTTCGCCGAGCTGGAGGCCGTGGTCTCGCCGACCACGATCCTGGCCACCAACACCTCCTCGCTGTCGGTCACCGAGATGGCGTCCAAGCTCCAGCACCCGGAGCGCGTGGTCGGCTTCCACTTCTTCAACCCGGTCGCGATCCTGCCGCTGCTGGAGATCGTCCGCGCGGAGAAGACCGACGACGCCTCGCTGGCCACCGCCTTCGCTGTCGCCAAGAAGCTGAAGAAGACCGCCGTTCTGGTCAAGGACGCCCCGGCGTTCGTGGTGAACCGGATCCTGCTCCGCTTCATGGACGCGATCCAGGGTGCCATCGACGAGGGCACCCCGATCGAGACGGTGGAGAAGGCCGTGCTGCCGCTCGGCCTGCCGATGTCCCCGATCGTGCTGCTGGAGCTGGTCGGCCCGGCCATCGCCCTGCACGTGTCGGAGACCCTCGCCGCGGCCTTCCCGGACCGGTACACCGTCTCCGAGAACCTCACCAAGCTGGTCAAGGCCGGCAAGCGCGGCTTCTACGTCTGGCAGGACGGCCAGCAGGTCATCGACCCCGAGGTCCTGGCGCTGCTGTCCTTCGGCGACACCGTGCTGACGGAGGAGCAGGTCCTCGCCAAGGCCCTGGAGGCCGTGGCGCAGGAGATCGGCCTGATGCTGGACGAGGGCGTCGTCGGCGAGGCGCAGGACATCGACCTGTGCATGATCACCGGCGCCGGCTGGCCCTTCCACCTGGGCGGGCTCACCCCGTACCTGGACCGTGAGGGCGTCTCGGAGCGCGTCAACGGCAAGCGCTTCCTGGCCCCGGGCGTGGCCTCGGTGCCGACGGCCTGAGCCGCCCCTCGCGAGCCGAGGGGGTCCCCCGGCCGGAGGCTGGGGGAGGGTCCGGTCGTGAGGAGCGTCGGGATCGGGGCGAGAGCGCCCGGAGGCGAGCGAGGAAGAGCTGCCGCAGCAACACCGTGGGGGGGGGGGGGGAGGGGGGGGGGGGGGGGGAAGGGGGGGGGTGGGGGGGGTGTGCGACCAACCGAAAGAAGTGGGGGGGGAAGGTGTGGGGTTTGCCAGGAGAGTGCGCTCGGGGGAG
>NZ_JBVIMH010000033.1:0-86204 GCF_055579945.1 Kitasatospora sp. NPDC032150
ACGGGGCCGCAGGGCTTCCAGGGTGACACCGGTGCTCAGGGCGTCACTGGTGCTCAGGGCAACCAGGGCTTCCAGGGCGACGACGGTGCTCAGGGCGTGACGGGGCCGCAGGGTGTCACGGGGCCGCAGGGCTTCCAGGGCGATACCGGTGCTCAGGGCGTGACGGGGCCGCAGGGTGTCACGGGCCCGCAGGGCTTCCAGGGTGACACCGGTGCTCAGGGCGTCACTGGTGCTCAGGGCTTCCAGGGTGACACCGGGCCGCAGGGTGTCACGGGCCCGCAGGGCTTCCAGGGTGACACCGGTGCTCAGGGTGTGACCGGGCCGCAGGGTGTCACGGGGCCGCAGGGCTTCCAGGGTGACACCGGTGCTCAGGGCGTCACTGGTGCTCAGGGCAACCAGGGCTTCCAGGGCGACGACGGTGCTCAGGGCGTGACCGGGCCGCAGGGTGTCACGGGCCCGCAGGGCTTCCAGGGTGACACCGGTGCTCAGGGTGTGACCGGGCCGCAGGGTGTGACGGGGCCGCAGGGCTTCCAGGGTGACACCGGTGCTCAGGGTGTGACCGGGCCGCAGGGTGTGACGGGGCCGCAGGGCTTCCAGGGTGACACCGGTGCTCAGGGCGTCACGGGTCCCCAGGGTGTGACGGGGCCGCAGGGCACGAACGCGGGGGCGCAGAGCACGGTCGTCACCGGTGCACCGGGCGTGCAGAGCATCGCTTCGTGCAGTACCGGCAACGCGGTCGGCGGCGGCTACTCGAACCCGGACAGCGGCACCGTCACGTTCAACGGTCCGGTCGGTGGATCGCCGGCCACCGGCTGGGAGGCCGACGGCACGACACCCGTCACCGCGTTCGTGGTGTGCACGCCGTAAGCCGGATGCAGGTCGTGTCTTCCGTGCCCGGATAACCGGCGTTCACGGCGGCACTGTGCGGCGGTGTCCCCGAGCCGGTCTCGGGGACACCGCCGTGGGGCTGGCCTACGGCGTGCACATCGCCGGTCGGCCGCCCCGCCCTACTAGATCTATGAGGTGAACTCGCTTGAGACGAAGGCGATTGTGGACAGGTCTTGCCGCGGCGGTCGTGATCACCACTCTGGTGACCAGCTGGGTGCAACTGTCCGCGGGGGACTCGACTGGGTCCGCGAGATCGGCCGGCGCCGCGGCGCCCACGGGCCAGACGGCTTCCGTGGCAGACGCGCTGCTGAAAGCCGGCCTCAAGCAGGGAGAGATCCGCGATTTCGCCGGAGCGGAAGCAACCTTCAAGCGCGTCCTGGAGCTCGAGCCCAAGAACAAGCTTGCCTGGTACAACCTCGGTGTCGTCGCCCAGCACGACAACAGGACAGCCGACGCACGAGCGGCGTATGCCCACGCCTTGGAGATCGATCCGAACTTCAAGTCGGCCCTCTACAACAAGGCGCTCCTGTTCGAACAGGACGACCCGGACCAGGCGATCGAGCTGCTGCAACGCGTGGTGGCAGCCGACTCGAAGGCCGCCACCGCCTACCTGTACCTCGGGCAGGCGCTGGCGAAGAAGGGCCAGAACGAAGCCGCCTGGGATGCCTTCGGACAGGCGGTCCAGGCCGATCCCTCGCTCCAACAGCTCGTGCCGGACCAGGCCCGAGATTCCGCGAGCGCAGCACCGTCACCGTCACAGACAGCCACTCAGGCAGGTACCAACAAATGACGTCGTCCGCAACACCGAAGTTCTCCGTCTTCACCCCCAGTCACCGACCGCGTTTCCTTGACGAGTGCCTGGAGACGCTGCAGGCGCAGAACCGATCCGACTGGGAGTGGATCGTGTTGCTCAACAACGGTGCGCGGTGGCGGCCGGAGCGCCCCGACGCCCGTGTTCGGGTGGAGATCGCGGATGACGTCTGCGGCGTCGGAGCGGCCAAGCGCAGGGCTTGTGCATTGGCCCGCGGGGAGATTCTCGTCGAACTCGACCATGACGACTTGTTGGCCAGGAACTGCCTGGTGGAGCTCGGGAAGGCTTTCGATGACCATCCCGAGGCCGTGCTCGTCTACAGCAACTGTGCTCAGATCACCGAGGACGGCGGCCGGGACGACACCCGCTTCAACGAGGCGAACGGCTGGGTGTACAAGGAGGTGAACGTCGACGGGCGCCGACTGCTGCAGGCAGTCTCTATGGCACCGACGCCACACAACGTCGCGTACATCTGGTTTGCCCCCAACCATGTGCGGGCGTTCCGGAGGGATGTCTACGAGCAGGTCGGTGGATACGACGCCACCCGCACGGTGCTGGACGATCAGGACCTGATGTGCCGTCTGTTCCAGGCCGGCGATTTTCACTTGATTCCGCGTTGTCTTTACCTGCAGCGGATGCACGCCGGGAACACCCAGCGCGAAGAGGAGGTCAACGCGCACATCCAGCGTGAGACCATCGCTCTGTACGACAAGTACATCGAGGCCAACGCGCTCGCGTGGACCAAGCGACGGGGACTGCTCGCCCTCGACCTCGGCGCGGCCCACCGCAAGCCGCCCGGCTACCTGGGGGTGGACCAGTACCCGGGGGAGGGTGTCGACATCGTGGCGACCCTGCCCGGACGGCTGGACCTCCCTGACAACTCGGTCGGCCTGCTCCGTGCGGTCGACTTCCTGGAGCACGTGCCCGCGAAGGTACCGCTGATCAACGAGCTGTACCGGTTGCTGGCACCGGGCGGCATGCTGCTCTCGCTCACGCCCAGCTCCGACGGTCGGGGTGCGTACCAGGACCCGACGCATGTCGCGTACTACAACGAGAACTCGTTCTGGTACTACACGGACAACCAGTACCGCACCTTCGTTCCGGAGATCCAGGCCCGGTTCCAGAGCTCGCGGCTGGTGACCTACTACCCAACCGAGTGGCACGCCAGGAACAACATCTCCTACGTGGTGGCCAACTTGATCGCGATGAAGGAGGGCGCCGAACGTTGCGGGGGCCTCCTGTTGGTCTGACGGACTGAACGAGTCCGGAAGTCCCGGGAGTTGCGGGGATCGGAACGATGGCCTGACGGCCTGTTCCGGTCCCCGCACTTCGTCGAGGGCGGTCAGCTGCCGTCGGTGGACGGTGTCGGCGTGGCGCTGAGCGAAGCGGGTGCCGGTGCCAGCGGTCACCATAGCGTCGCACCGGCCGTCTGCGGGCAGTAGCCGGTCGAGGTACGCGGTACGGTCGGCTGCCGCTCAGACTGTCTGCGGGCTGCCCGTGAAGTCGTTCACGGTAGTGGTGGAACTGATCTGACTCGTGGCGTTGTCGCCAGCTTTGGCTGGATGGTCTTCGGGTTGCGCAGGTCGGACAAGTCTGGCGGTGCGGAGGATGCGGCGGACAGTGGCTCTGCTCACCTTGAAGTGAGCTTGCTCCGCTTTGATGGACACCGTCGGTGTGGTGGTCAGACCGCGAGGACGGTCTCGTACTCGGCGGGACTGTGGTAGCCGAGGCTGCTGTGCAGCCTGCGTATGTTGTACCAGGCTTCGATCCACTCGAAGATCGCGGTGCGGGTAGCGGCCCGGCTGGGCCAGGGCCGGTTGCCGAGCAACTCCCGCTTGAGCGTAAGGAAGAAGGACTCCGCGAGTGCATTGTCCCAGCACTGGCCGGTCCGGCTGACCGACAGACTGATGCGCAACACATCTGTCAGGATGGCGAATTCACGACTGGTGTACTGCTCGGATTCAACCGGTCGGTGCACCGCCTCCAGCGACAGCTCCGGCAGCGACACCAGTGGCCCGCCGGCGCACAGCACCGCGTCTGTCAGCTCGAACAGGGCATCCGCCCGCAGGGTCGGGCAGGAGCAGAACTCGCGGCGGAACCGCGACAACGCGGCCAGGTCCTCGACGCGCTCGGCGTCGTCTTGCAGACTGTCCATCAGGGCCTCTGGGCTGATCGACTGTCGACTTCAGCGAGAAGACACGATCACGCAAAGGCCGCCCGGCTGTCAGACGAACGACGAACCCCACCAAGAAGTGATCTTGGTGGGGTTAATGGTCGAGTTGAGTTGGTCCGGCCTATGGAATTGTCATCCCTGGGTTGAGTTCCGTTCCAAGGTCTGGGGGTTCCGTGCCTCCGGGTTTCTGCGTCAGCCGGTGCAGTCGGCGATGGCGATCGGGCTGCCCGCGCAGTTGGTGGGGCTGTTGCCGCTGACATCGCTGGCGACGAGAGCGACGCTGCCGGCAGAGTTGCTGATGCCACCGGGCGCGTTGACCGCGGTGTTCGCGTTGACGTGACTCTGGAAGAGGTCGGTCGTCCCGTTGCTGAAGTTGACGATGCCGGCGGCGGTGTTGGCCCCGTTGCTGTTGATCTCGCTGTCCTGCATCCGCAGGGTGCCGGTGTTGGCGATGCCGCCGCCCTGCAGGCTGGCCGTGTTGCCGACGACCTGGGTGCGGATGAGGGTCAGGCTGCCATCGTTGGTCAGGCCTCCGCCGTTCTGCGTCGCCTGGTTGGTCACGACCTGGGTGTTCACGAGGGTGGTGGTGCCTCCAGCGGCAGTGCCGATGCCGCCAGCGAAGTCGGCGTGGTTGTTGCTGATCACGGACTGCCGGACGGTGAGGATCCCGGAGTTGGCGATGCCGCCGCCGAAGGTGCCGGTGCCGTCGCCGTTGGTGATGAAGGCCTGACGCAGGTTGAGATTCCCACCCGCGTCGACCACGAGGATCTGGAACGGCGCCCCGGATGATCGGGTGATCGTGCTGCGGCTGCCGTCGATGACGACACGCCCGGTGATGTGCGGCAGCGGAGCGCTCAGAGCGTAGGTGCACCCCGAGGCGAGAACGAGAGTGTCGCCTGTGGAGTTGGCGGCAGTGATCGCGGCTGCGAGGGCACTGGGGTCACAAGGCACGGCCGTCTGCGCGGCAGCCGGGGAGCTCGAGACTCCAAGGCACACGACGCCGAGACACAGCGCTTGCGCAAGACGTGCCGCGGGCTTAAAAGCACGCATATCTGCTCCTTCGGAAGGCAAGAGAGGGCTCGCAGTTTCGTCCCAGTAGCGGGCACACGGGAATGGCGCCGATCTGAGAAGACCGAGCGAGGCATCCCCCGGTCGCAGGGAAGACTCAGCCTCTGGAGGCACATATCACCCGACCGGCTGAATGACGTGTCACTTTTGTCGCTGAGCGTCTGGGTTGCGATCACACTGATGAGCAGGCATCACCCGCTGAAGCGGCGGGGACTGGAAACGGAGCATCACGCCACCGCGCCAGTCCCCGACCCTACTGAGCCCCAGCGGCGTTTGGCTTCAGCCCCGGCGCAGAGCCAATAGGACCTTCTTGACCCGGGGCAGTCGCCTCAGCAGTACCTGAACGATCGCTTGGCGGATCAGGACTCCGACGACACGGGCGGCTGCGAATGGCGCGAATCGGCCGGAGCCCAGCACCAGCCGCTGGTTGGACAGCTGGTCCGGGCGCCAGCGCTCCTTGTACGACTCTCGCCCGCGCAGCAGACTCAGAACCGCGCTCTCGGTAGTCCGTACTTCGTCCAGTGCACCGCCGAACAGCAGCCCGGCAATGTCCAACCGATCACGCAGAGTCGGGTGCGTTCCGTAGATGTAGAGGCCGCCGAACGATGGGCAGAGCAGTAGCAGGCAGAGCGCGACCGGCTCGCCGTCGAGCGAGTAGCACTGCAGGGCGGCACGACCAGTGGCGACCAGTCCGGCAGTGGACTCGGCCAGATGGGCGGCGAAGCGCTCGGTGCGGTGCTCGCGTGTGACGCCACGACCTTGCCACTGGAGGAGATGCAGCCGCAGTAGTTGCTCAATTGCCTCGGGCACCTGCTCCGGGGGTACCAAGCTGACCTTGATGCCCGACTCGGCGATTTTGCGCTGCTTGGCCCGATGGCGCCGGGCGGTCCTGCTGGGGAGCCGCTCGAGCAACTCTTCCATCGGCACCGCCGGGAGATACTGGCAGAGCGAGTCCGAGAGGCGATAGCGGCGGCCCCGCCAGTGTTGGAAGACTTTCTGGATGGCTGCATCAGGATGCACCTCGCGCAGATCCAGGCTGTGCCAGGGACGCTGGAGCGGGAGGGCACGGGCGAGTTCAGCGGCGGCGCGGTCGGCACAGGAGTCGTCCAACAGGACGTCAGTGAAGTCGACCAGCCCGCCGCCGAGGTTGGTCAGGCCGCCAGAGCGGGAGCGCCGACGCAGGGCTGCGGCCCCGACCAGTCGCCTGTCTTTGCGCACCGACACCACGACCAGCTCGCCCGGGCGGCCGTAGTGGCGCCACCAGGAACGCAGCCAGGCAGTGGACTGGAAGGGCGTCGCGGTGGCGCACCGTCCCACCAGGTCGTCCCACTCCTCGGCCAGCCGGTCCAGGGCGTCGTCCGATCGCAGCACCTCAGAGTGCCAGACCTGCCCGTCCAACTGAGAAAGCACATCGGCACTGGTGAGTTGCTTGGTGGTCATGGTCAGCTCTCCGTCCGGTGGCGCATCGGATCCGTAGTGGGCCTGCTTCGCTCTGGGCCCCGCGGGCGGGGCGGCCTCGCGGAGCGCGGCGCCGCCCGGGTCCGCCGGAGTTCAGAGTCCGACTTCTTAAATCGGTGATCAATACATATTATGAATAACCCATCCTTATGGGATTCCCTGCAACGCTTCTTCCTGGGGTTGGTCTCGCCGCGTGACACATGGTTGCAACAGTTTGCGGAGGCTTGAAGTCGCGATAAGTTTCAGCCAATTAATTTCCAGCTCCAGCGAGATGATCGAGCTTTGCCGGACCGCTATCCCCGGCAATGGCTGCATTCAGCCGAAAGGAGTATTTATGCACGGAAGGCTCAGGGCTGTCGCACTGTCGTTTGCTGTTCTCTTCGCTCTTGTGCTTCCCCGTCATGCGACCGCGGTATCGGCGGTCACGGTCACCCAGGACAGCCTGACGCCGACGACGGCCGCACCGAGCGCGCCGGTCATCGCCACATTGAGGCTGCACTCCTCGGCTTGTACCGCGGTGTTGCAGGTGGGGGTGGCTGTGCGCGATTCAGCAGGGAACAACTACGACTTCCCCGGGTCTGTCACCAATGCGCTGCTCTGTCCGAGTGGCTACACACTCACCACTGGATCACGAGCCTTTCCAGCCGGCGCCTACACGGAGTTCGGCTACTACCTGGACGCGGCCGGCTACCACAACCTCACTCAGATCGCCCTGACCGTGGCCCCGTCAGGAACTCCGGGGGATCCCACCGGGGGGAAGACCCTCACCTTCGCGGAGGACTTCAGGAGCCCGATCACCTATGGCACACGGTGGCAGGCCAGCACGACCAGCTCCTATCAGTACGGCACCCACAACCCCAACGACGACAAGCTCGACTGGCTGAACCCTGCCAACATCACCTACAGCCCCGGGCTTGCCACCTTCACTGCCCGCCCCAGCACCCACACCCTGGAGAACGGCAAACGGGCCTGGGAGACCGGCCTGCTCACCACGGAGGGCACAACCCAGGGCTTCCAGGTCAGGACCGGTGACTATATCGAGACAACGGTCTCGATGCCCCCGCGCCTGGGGGCCTGGCCTGCGCTGTGGAGCTGGAAGAACGGCGACACCGAGGTCGACGCGTTCGAGTACCACCCCGACAACCCGAACCTCCTGGAGCTGACCAACCACGTCAACGAGGCCCAGAACTACTACAACAACTCCAGCGCGGTTGGTCCCAATTGCTTCGTGAAGATCGGAGCAGTCTACGGCGCCAACTCGGTTGACTGGTACGTCAACGGCGTCAAGGCCTTCTCCGACGGCAAGGGTGTCGGTAGCTCGTTCTCGGCATACATCATCCTGAACCTCTCCATCGATGCCGGAACCTGGCATCCCGCACCGGAGAACAACAACCCGATCAGCTTCTCCGCGCAGTACGTCCACGTGTGGCGATGAGAAGACCAGCGTCCTCCAGCGCCACCGACGACCCGGATGCCGAAGTCCGCGCCGTCAACTACGCCATCAGAACCGCCTGACCTGCAGTGGGTCCCTGGCGCCCAACCATGAGGAGGATGCGCAGTGCTTCGAAGGATCGTGACGGCGGCAGCAGCACTGGTTCTAGCCACCGGGACGGCCCCGTCGGCCTTCGCCGCCGATGTGGACTACCACCTCGCGGTGGTACGCATCGATCCCGAGCCAACGACCTGGGGTGGGAGCACCGTCGTACATGCGTTCA
Organism: Kitasatospora sp. NPDC032150; assembly: GCF_055579945.1. NCBI lineage: Bacteria > Bacillati > Actinomycetota > Actinomycetes > Kitasatosporales > Streptomycetaceae > Kitasatospora > Kitasatospora sp. NPDC032150. Next base: position 8,114 of record NZ_JBVIMH010000033.1, read on the forward strand.
TCGCCAACAGCGGACCCGACACCACCGACGTGCCGTTCACCGTGACGATCACCATCCCCAGTGGTACGACCGCCACCGGCCCCTTCTACCCCAGCAACTGCCAGGTCGATGCCGCGGAGACCCGGATCCGCTGCACCTTCCCCGCCGGGCTCCCGGCACTGGCGACGGCCACCGCGCTGATTCCGGTCCAGGTCTCAACGTCCGTCATGCCGCCTGCCAGCTTGGAGGGGCTGATCTCCGTACAGAGCGCGCATGACTCAACCGTGCGCCAGAATGCCGTACCGTACAGGATTTCGGTGACGAACTGAGGTGACAGAGCCGATACAGACAACGGCGCTGCTGCAAGTGGGGCAATCAGGGAATGGCTGCGTCGCGCATCGGTGGTAGCGAAGCATCACGGGCCAGCGGATGCATAGAGATAGGCATCCTGCACAGTTCGGGGATCGTCGAGGTCCTACCGATCATCGTCGGCTCCCGCGGCGGCGCATTGCTTCAGGTCGTGAAGCAATACGTCGAGAACCAGAAGCGGCCGGTCTGGCCGCCACCCCGCGTGCCGCAGCGAAGTCCGTCGCTCCGCGATTCCGGGCCAAGGATCGCATTTCCTCCCGGTCTGAAGGCCGGGATTCCCTGCGAAGATCAGGGGATGGAGTTCACCCATCTCGGCCGCACCGGCCTCACCGTCTCCCGCCTCTGCCTGGGCACCATGAACTTCGGCCCGTACACCGAGGAGGCCGAGGCGCACACGATCATGGACACCGCCCACGATCTGGGCATCAACTTCTTCGACACGTCCAACACCTACGGCGGGCGCGAGCACAGGGGCCGCACCGAGACCATCATCGGCAACTGGTTCGCCAAGGGCGACGGCCGCCGGGAGCGGACCGTACTCGCCACCAAGCTCTACGGCGAGATGGGGCAGTGGCCCAACGAGGGCAAGCTCTCGGCCCTCAACATTCGCCGCGCGGTGGACGCCAGCCTCCGGCGGCTGCAGACCGACCACATCGACCTCTACCAGATGCACCACATCGACCGGCTCACGCCCTGGGACGAGATCTGGCAGGCGATGGAGGTCCTGGTCGGCCAGGGCAAGATCATCTACGTCGGCTCCAGCAACTTCGCCGGCTGGCACATCGCCCAGGCCCAGGAGACCGCCAGGGCACGCCACTTCCTTGGCCTGAGCAGCGAGCAGTCCATCTACAACCTGATGGAGCGCAATGTCGAGCTTGAGGTCGTCCCGGCCGTAGAGCACTACGGTCTCGGCCTGATCCCCTGGTCGCCACTGCACGGCGGACTGCTCGGCGGGATCCTGCGCAGGGAGCGCGAGGGCGTCCGGCGGCTCGACGAGGTCGCCGAGCGCCGACTGGCGGGCCGGCGCGAACAGCTCGCCGTGTACGAGGACCTCGCCGCCGAACTCGGCCACGAGCCGGGCGACATCGCGCTCGCCTGGCTGCTCTCCCGCCCCGCCGTCACCGCTCCCATCGTCGGTCCGCGCACCCTGGCGCAGCTGCACGCCGCCGTCCGGGCAATGGGTCTGACACTGGACCAGAAGACACTGGACCGCCTGGACGAGATCTTCCCCGGCCGCCGCACCGCCCCCGAGGACTACGCCTGGTAGGAGGGCCGGGTACGTCCGGCGTGCCTGCCGTCATGCTGAGGGGCGGCGGGCACCCCGTGCGCCACAATCTGATCCGTGAAATCGATCGTCCACCAGGTGCCGTACCACTCCCAGTGGGAGTCCGCCGACCTCGTCCCCGACATCCTCGACGGGACGGTGCTCGCCGCCGACGACCCTTTCTGGCCGCGCTCGGGCGCGGCGAGCCCGGAGGAGTACGAGTACTGGTCCTGGCGGCTGTGCGGGATGGCCTGTCTGCGGATGGCGCTCGAGTTCTGGTGGGGTGTCAGCCCCGCGCCGGTCGCCCTGGCCGAGGAGTGCCTGGCGGCGGGCGCGTACGTCCGGTATCCGGACGGCAGGCTCGACGGGCTGATCCACGCGCCCTTCGCGGCGTACGTGCACGAGCGATGGGGTCTGGCGGCCGAGGCCCGGTCGCCGTTGCCCGCCGAGGAGTTGCCGGGCCTGCTGGAGGCCGGACGGCTCGCGATGGTCTCCGTGCACCCGTCCATCCGCACCCTCGATCCGCAACCGCCGCACACCGGGGGGCACTTGGTGCTGGCCGTCGGAGCGGGCCCGGAGGAGCTGCTCATCCACAACCCCTCCGGTTTCCCCGACGGTTCGCAGAGTTTCGCCCGGGTACCGTGGGGCGACCTCGGACGCTTCTACGCGGGGCGGGGGATCGTGCTCGGCCCGTACCCGGCTTGAGGACGGAGGCCGGGCGGTGGCGGTGGCGGCGGCAGTGGGCTGAGCGACGGGCGGGCGGGTCCGTCGGACATGCGGTGCCGCGAAGTCGATAGGAGGACGGCGGAGGGCAGGGGTGCGAACCGGGAACGGCCCCGCCCGTCCCTGCCGCAGCGGCGGGGACGGGCGGGGCTACCGGTACCGGGACGCGTCAGGACGTGCGCCGGAACTTGGACTCAGGCCGCGCCAGTTCGGGCTTCAGCAGTGCCTTCTCCGGCTGTGACATCGCCAGCACCGGAAGTGCCGTCAGTGGGGACCACGGGTTGTTGTCGCAGTCCAGGGTCGGCGAAGGACCGGACGTGTCACAGAAGGTCTCGAAGACTCTGCCGTCCGTGGTGAGCGTCTTGATGAAGACGTCTTCGCCCATGTTCGCTACCGCGACGCCACAGGCGAGGCCTGTCGGGAAGCCCGGGTGGTCGGTCAGATCGACCCAGTTGACCGAGTTGAAGCCGACCGGCGGGAGCGGATTGATGGTCTGGCGACCGATGAGAACGTGGCCGCCACTGAGCACGGTGGTGAATTGCGAGTTGCCCATGACGTTGGCGTCGATGTTGATGCAGGGGCCGACCGGACCCGTTGCCCCGGTTGCACCCGTGGCGCCCGTCGCGCCGGTTGCTCCGGTTGCACCCGTGGGGCCGGTGGGGCCGGTGGGGCCGGTCTCGCCCGTTGCTCCGGTTGCTCCGGTTGCACCCGCGGGGCCGGTGGGGCCGGTCTCGCCCGTCGCTCCGGTTGCTCCGGTTGCTCCGGTTGCACCCGCGGGGCCGGTGGGGCCGGTGGGGCCGGTTGCTCCGGTGGCGCCCGTCGCGCCGGTCGCGCCCTTGGGGCCGGTGGGCCCGGTGGGGCCGGTCGGTCCGGTGCGGCCCTCCTTCTTGCAGTTGTGATCGCGGTCCTTGCCGCCACCACCACCGAGGTTCTTGTCGTTGCTCATGCTGTTGTCGCGCAGGCGAGGCCGGTCCTCGTCGTCGCAGCACTTGCCGCCGTCATCGCCCTTGCCGTGGTCGTCGTCGTCGCAGCACTCGTCGTCGCTGCGGCCCATGACCTGCTGGCCGTTGGCCGACACGTTCCGCTCGTGACAGTGCCGATCCGGCTTTCCGTCGTGGAAGGAAAGCGCCGAGGCGGTGCCGCCGGTGGCGGTGATGGCGGCGAGGAGGAGGGCAGCGCTTCCGACCAGGGTTCTGCGGCGGTTCGACGCGATCCCGAGCGGGCCGAGCGGTCTGCGTGAAGTCATTCGGAGATTCCTCATCTATGGGAAGCCGGGGCAGCTGGCACCGGAGCTCTGGTATGACTAGCCACAGTCAAGCCGGGCGGGACCGGCGCACTCCGCAACTCTCCGCCGCGCCGCACGGGAACCATGCGTTCGGACCTCACAGTCCCGCCAAACGGGGCATTCCGAGCTGGAATCGGTTGGATAATTCAACATCGGACAAACGGAATTGATTGATCGTCTGACTACTTGTCCGAGTCCGGGACGGTCCGTGTTGAGCAACGGGTACCGAATTTCGTCGAACTACCATCGGGAGCCTCCCCCCGTGCCCGATTCCAGAGACCGCAGATCGAAAGGCACCCCGTGGTACAGCACAGTTCGTCCCAGTCGAGGCGGTCCATCTGCCTCTGCATGATCGTCAAGGACGAGGCGAAGGTCATCGAACGCTGCCTCGCCTCCGTGCGAGGCCTCATCGACACCTGGGTGATCTCGGACACCGGGTCGACCGACGGCACCCAGGACCTGATCCGCCGGGCGCTCGACGGGATCCCCGGCGAGCTGCACCAGGAGCCCTGGGTGAACTTCGGGCGGAACCGCACGCTGAACATCGAGCACGCCCGGGGCAAGGCGGACTACCTGCTGCTCATCGACGCCGACATGGTGGTACGGCAGGACGGCCCGATGCCCGCGTTGACCGCCGACTCGTACATGCTGCGGCACGCCTCCGACATGGAGTACCGGATCAAGCGGCTGGTCAGGGGCGACATGGTCTGGCGCTACGAAGGCGCGACGCACGAGTACCTGACCACCGACCAGCAGGACCGGGTGCTGAACCTCGATGCACTGGTGATCGAGCACTTCGCCGACGGCGGCTCCCGCTCGGACAAGTTCGAGCGCGACGCCAGGCTGCTGAGCGAGGACCTGGAGCGCGACCCGGACAACCCGCGTACGGTCTTCTACCTGGCCCAGACCATGCGGGACATGGGCCGGACCAAGGAGGCCGTCGAGCTCTACCAGCGGCGGGCCGGCATGGGCGGCTGGATCGAGGAGGTCTACTACGCGCTGCTCCAGGTCGGGGTGCTGAAGGCCGACGCGGGCGACTGGCCGGGGGCGATGGACGCCCTGCTGCACTCCTGGGAGACCCGGCCCGAACGCATGGAGGCCTGCTACGAACTGTCCTCACGGCTGCGCCAGATGGGTCGCTACCAGGCCGCGCACGTCTTCGCCCGGGCCGGCGTCGACCGCCGGATGCCCGACGACTGGCTGTTCACCCAGCCCTGGGTGTACGGCTGGGGCATGCTGTTCGAGTACTCCATCACCGCGTACTGGGTCGGTGACCGGAAAGGATCGATGGAGGCCTGCGACAGGCTGCTCGCGATGCCCGAGCTGCCGAGGCAGTACCGCGAACAGACCATCCGCAACCGGGAGTTCGCGGTCGCCAGGTGAGCGCATCGGCCGCGTAATGGGTAGGCTCCGACAGTCGCCACCGGTGTCCCGGAGGGTCCGCCGTGCTGCTCCAACGCCTCGCCGCCACCTCGCGCGCCACCGCCGCCGAAACCGGCCGCAACGCCAAGATCGCACTGCTCGCCGACTGTCTGCGCGAACTCGGCCCGGAGGACATCCCGGCCGCGGCCGCGCTGCTCTCCGGCGAGTCCCGGCGGATGCGGATCGGCGTCGGGTACGCCGCACTGCGGGAACTCCCGCCCCCGGCCCGGACCGCCACGCTCGGCGTCCGCGAGACGGAGGATGCGCTCACCGCAGTGGCGGCCGTCCACGGCAAGGGGGCCCAGACCGAGCGGGCCCGGCTGCTCGCGGAGCTGTTCGGACGGGCCACCGCGGAGGAGCAGGAGTTCCTGCGGGCGGTGCTGGTGGGGGAGTTGCGGCAGGGCGCGCTGGACGCGGTGCTCGGCGACGCCGTGGCCAAGGCCGCCGCCGTGCCTGCGACCGCCGTACGCCGTGCGCTGATGTTCCGGGGCTCCGCCCGCGCGGTCGCCGCGGCCGCGCTCTCCGGTGGCGCCCCCGCACTGCGCGCCTTCGGCCTGCGGCTCGGCCGTCCGGTACGGCCGATGCTGGCCGCCTCCGCACCCGACGTCGCCGAGGCACTGCAGCGGATCAGCCCCGCAGCGCTGGAGTGGAAGCTGGACGGGATCAGGGTCCAGGTGCACCGCGACGGCGACCGGATCTCGGTCTTCACCCGAAGCCTCGACGAGATCACCGCACGGTTGCCCGAAGTGGTCGAGGCCGCGGGCTCGTTGGCGGTCGGCTCGGCCGTCCTGGACGGCGAGGCCATCGCGCTCGGCCCCGACGAGCGCCCCCGTCCGTTCCAGGTGACCGCCGCCCGTACCGCCTCCCGGCAGGACCCGGCCAGGCTGCGCACCGAAGTCCCGCTCCGGGTCTTCTTCTTCGACCTGCTCCACCTGGACGGCCAGGACCTGATCGACCTCCCGGCCGAGCGGCGCTGGGCCGAACTCGTACGCGTGGTACCCGAACACCTGCGGGTCCCGCGCACGGTGACCGGGGAGAGCGGGCCGGCGGCCGCGTTCTTCCGCGACGCGCTGGCGCACGGCCACGAAGGCGTGGTGGTCAAGGACCCCGCCGCGCCGTACGCGGCCGGACGGCGCGGTGCCGGCTGGATCAAGGTCAAGCCCCGGCACACGCTGGACCTGGTCGTGACGGCCGCCGAGTGGGGCAGCGGCCGCCGCCGGGGCTTCCTCAGCAACCTCCACCTCGCCGCCCGCAACGACGGCGAGGCCGGCCTCGGACCGTGGGTCATGCTGGGCAAGACCTTCAAGGGTCTCACCGACGAACTGCTCGCCTGGCAGACCGAGCAGTTCCTGGCCCGAGAGGTCTCCCGGGACTCGTACACCGTGTACGTCCGCCCCGAACTCGTCGTGGAGATCGCCTTCGACGGCCTGCAGCGCAGCCCCCGCTACCCGGCGGGTCTCGCGCTGCGCTTCGCCAGGGTGCTGGGCTACCGTGCGGACAAGCCGGCTGCGGAGGCGGACACCATCGGCACCGTCCGCGGCCTTGCGGCGGACAAGCTGTAGCGGTCTCGCGCGGACGGGCTGTAGCGGTCCCAGGAGCGAGTGCAGGGCGTCGTGGTCTCCGCGAGGGCGCCGCCCTGCGAGCTTCGGTGGTGCCGTCGCGGTGGTTCCGAGGCAGTGGTTCGAGGGGAGCGGTCAGCTGCTGTTGGGCAGCCCGATCGGGTTGAGCTGGGGGAGTTCGGCGCGGCAGGCGGTGGAGATGGGCTTGAGGGCCGCGGCCAGTTCGTCCAGCTCGGTGCGGTGGAAGCCGGACCAGACGCGGGCGGCGGCCAGATCGGTGGCGGCCTCGAGTGCCTGGTGGCGGCGGCGGCCGTCAGGGGAGATCGTGCCGTCCGGGTTGAGCCAGTCGCGTTCGACCAGGCGGGCGGTGGCGGCGTCCCACTCCTCATCGGTCCAGCCCCGGAACGGCTGCATGACCTCACGGCGGACGTCCAGCGCGCAGCGCACCACCAGCGCCTCGCAGCCGTCGAGTCCTTCGGTGACCAGGGCTGCGACATGACCGTCGCCCCGGTGCTCGCGCAGCACGGTGGTGGCGTGCCAGAGCCGGGCCAGCCGGCCCTCGGGACGGGGCAGCGCGGCGTTCGCGGCGGCCAGCACGCGCCCGCAACAGTCCAGGCCGCCCACCGCGCGCTCCAGCAGTTCCACCGAACGATCGATCAGATCCGGCTTCACGGTGGCCAGGACCCGCTCGAGCGCGGCCGATGCCCCTGCCACCCGGGCCTCCAGCGTGGCCTCGGGAGTGGCACGCTGCCAGACGTCCGGGAGTGCCCGCTCGATCATTCCCGGAGCGAAGTTGAAGAAGGCGGCGATCACCGGGGCGGCCTCCACCGGCCCCAGCGGCGCGGACCGCCCGGCGAAGTAGCCGCGCCAACTACCGTGCAGCCCCGCCGTCTCGTAGGCCGCGCGCCCCTCGGGCGAGAAGTAGGTGAGAGCGTGCACGGGTTCGAAGAGCCACCACAGGGCGCGTGCGGGATGCACCGGCTCGGTCATCAGGACACCTTTCTCGGAGCGGGCCGCGGTCGGGGGTCGCCGCCGGCGGCCCGCGGGCAGGTCTTGCGGACGGGCTACCGTGAAAGCGGCCACAGCGTACGAGACTCCGGCACTGAACCGTTGTGATGCGGGTCACGCGCCGATCTCCCGGTACGTCCTGTACAGGCCACAGGAGGGATGATGGACCTCAAGGTGGCCTCCCGCCGCCCGCACCGAATCGTGAAGGTACCCGGAAATGGCGCAGATCAACCCCAGCATCCTGTCCGCCGACTTCGCCCGCCTCGCCCAGGAGGCAGAGGCGGTCCGAGGCGCGGACTGGCTCCATGTGGACGTCATGGACAACCACTTCGTCCCCAACCTCACGCTCGGCGTGCCGGTGGTGGAGGCGCTGGCCCGGGCCACCGACATTCCGCTCGACTGCCACCTGATGATCGAGCAGGCTGACCGCTGGGCCCCCCAGTACGTGGAGGCGGGTGCCGGTTCGGTGACCTTCCACGCCGAGGCCGCCGCCGCCCCCGTCCGCCTCGCCCGCGAGATCCGGGCCAAGGGCGCCCGGGCCTCGATGGCCCTCAAGCCGGCCACCCCGATCGAGCCCTACGAGGACCTGCTGCCCGAGCTCGACATGGTGCTGATCATGACGGTCGAGCCGGGCTTCGGCGGCCAGGCGTTCCTGGACATCGTGCTCCCCAAGATCCGCCGCACCCGTGACCTGATCGACAAGCACGGCCTGGACCTCTGGCTCCAGGTCGACGGCGGCGTCTCCGCCACCACCATCGAGCGCTGCGCCGAGGCCGGCGCCGACGTCTTCGTGGCCGGCTCTGCGGTGTACGGCGCGGCCGACCCGGCCGAGGCCGTCCGCGCCCTGCGCACCCAGGCGGAGGCGGCCACCGCCACCGCACCGTGGGCCTGCGCGCACTGACGCAGACCGCTCGTACGGGCCCGCCGGCCGCGCGCCGGCGGGGCCTTGCGCGTCGGGCGAGCTGGCGGAGCCGGAACGGGAACGGGTGCACGGAGTTGGGACGGTCTGCGGCACGGGGAGTTGGACGGTCTGGGCCGCGTGGCACCCAAACCGCAGCCGCATTCTGGAAGTCGGCCGGGAGTCGGCCGTGCCGCGGGGTGTGGCTGGCGCCTCGTGAGACGTACGGTATGCATCGGTACCGCCTGTCGGAATCACGGTGAACCCGGCCGCCTGCCCTGGAGTTCGAATGAGCAACCTGGACCTCAAGCCCACCCCGACCTCCTGCGGCGGGGAGGCGCACACGGGACCGGTGAAGGAGCTGCTGACCGGCCGGCAGGTGCAGCTGGGAGAGTCCACCCAGGTCCGGCGGCTGCTGCCGAACCTCGGCCGTCGGATGGTCGGAGCCTGGTGCTTCGTCGACCACTACGGTCCGGACGACATCGCCGACGAGCCCGGCATGCAGGTGCCGCCGCACCCGCACATGGGCCTCCAGACGGTCAGTTGGCTGCACGAGGGCGAGGTGCTACACCGCGACAGCCTCGGAAGCCTGCAGGCCGTGCGCCCCTTCGAACTCGGCCTGATGACCTCCGGTCGCGCCATCTCGCACTCGGAGGAGTCCCCGCGCGAGCACGCCCGGTTCCTGCACGGCGCCCAGCTCTGGGTCGCCCTCCCCGGCGAACACCGGCACACCGACCCCGCCTTCGAGCACCACGCCGACCTCCCGAAGGTCACCGCGTCCGGCCTCGACGCCACCCTGATCCTCGGCTCCCTCGACGGCGCCACCTCCCCCGGCCGGACGTTCACCCCCTTGGTGGGCGCCGACCTCGCCCTGCGCGAGGGCGCCCAGCACCGCCTCCCGCTGGAGCCGGACTTCGAGTACGCGGTCCTCGCGATGACCGGCGGCGTCGACGTGGACGGAGTCCGGGTCGAACCCAACTCGATGCTCTACCTGGGCTGCGGCCGCCGCGAACTCCCGCTGCTGGCACGGACGGACAGCTCGATCCTGTTGCTCGGTGGCGAGCCGTTCGAGGAGCGGATCGTGATGTGGTGGAACTTCATCGGACGATCCGGCGAGGAGATCGTACAGGCCCGCGAGGACTGGCAGAAGGGGGTCCGGTTCGGGGAGGTGCACGGTTATGCGGGCGCTCGGCTGTCCGCTCCTACGCTGCCTTCGGTGCCGCTGAAGCCGCGCGGACGGGCACGCTGAACTGCGGAAACTCAGCCTGAGCGGTGTGTCTGGGTATTGCTGGCCGGTCGGGGTCGGATGTCCCGCCGGTGCTCCGATGGGCAGGCTGTCAGACGGGCTTGTGGGTGCCGTGACCCGCCGTGCAACGCCCGTGCCCGTGTCCGGTGGGCAATGGATTTCCGTAGCAGCCCGCGGTGCCGTATGGTTGGTTTCACCAACGCGGGGTGGAGCAGCTCGGTAGCTCGCTGGGCTCATAACCCAGAGGTCGCAGGTTCAAATCCTGTCCCCGCTACGACGAAGGCCGGGTCCGAAGCACGATGTGCATCGGACCCGGCCTTGTTCATCTGTCCCATGCTTTGGCCGGGGCCAGACGTTCGGCGGATCTCCCGAGGGGGCGCCCCGGGGATTGCACCTCTGGGTACGGTCCCACTGTCGATCTCGACTTTCGACGTTCTGGCAGGACTGATCAAGCGGCGGTGTCGAGGCTGGCTGCGGCCCTCGTCCTGGCCGGCAACCCCGGTGCGGGCGGCTACTACACGCCCTACCTCGACGAGCACGAGCGCGCTGCGTTCGGCTTCAAGACCGGCGAACTCGAATCGGCGCGCGCCGAGTTGTCGATGCTGCACGACGACGAGCGGCTCACCCTGCTCGCCGACGTGATGACGGTGGGGCGGGGCCCCGGCCCGGGCGGCCGAGGACCCCGCCGGTGCGGACGGGCGTCAGTTCTCCGCGATGTCCAGCGTCACCGTGGCCAGGCCCTGGTCGGGGTCGGCGATGGTGCTGAACGCGCCGAGGGTGAGGTCGATGCATCGGCTGGTGTTGGTCGGCCGGTCGTTGATCCGAACCGTCACCGATTGCCCGGTGTCGGTGTCGGTCACCGTGACCTCCGATCCGAAGGGCAGGTCGGGGCTGGCCGCGGTCATCGCCTGCGGGTCGAACACCTCGCCGTTCGCGGTCGTCGAGCCCGGTGGTATCTCGCCGGGCGCTCCGTACCAGGAGGCGGTGCAGGAGTCGGCGGCGTGCGCCGGGGCCGCTGCGACCGCCGGCACGCCCACGGCGAGCAGCGCCGCGGCCACCGCTTGCCCGGCTAACCTGGTCAGCTTTGTTCCTGTCATCGGGGCAACTCCTTCTGGCTGTCTCGGCGGTGTGCTCAGCCGAGCACGGCCGGGGCGTCGTCGGTGAAGTTGTTGTTGGCGAGGTCGCCGAGGATCTGGTCCATGGCGGCCACGCTCTGGCTGCGGTCGTTCTCCTCCGAGCCGTCGTGCATGAGGATCACGCCACCACCGCTGAACTCCCGCTTGTAGTTCTGGAAGATGGTGTCGACGCCCGGGGTGCGCCAGTCCTCGGTGTCCACGGACCAGCCGATGGGCTGCATGCCCTGTTGGGCGGCGTACTGTGTGGCGTCGGGGGTCCAGCCGCCTTCAGGCGCGCGGAAGTACTCGATGTCGGCGCCGGGTGCGGCCGCGTGGATGGCGTCCGAGGCGGCCTGGATGTCGGCCCGCTGCTGGTCCGGGGTCTGGGTGGTGGGGTTGACGTGGTGCATGGTGTGGTTGCACAGGTGGTGGCCCTCGGCCACGATCCGCTGCACCAGGTCGGGATACGCCTGCGCGTGGTCGCCGATGAGGCAGAAGGTCGCGTGCACACCGTGGGCCTTGAGCAGGTCGAGCACCTGCGGCGTCCACGTCGGGCTCGGACCGTCGTCGATGGTGAGGGCGAAGGTCTGGCTGCCGGATCCGGTCGCGGTCTGGGTGACCACGTCGGGCGTGGCGGCCGAGGCGGTGCCGGGCACGGTCAGCAGGACCACCCCGACGGCGGCGGTGGCGCAAAGGCGGGTCAGGGTACGGGTGATGCGCATGGGAACTCTCCTGTTCGGTGAGTGAGTGGTGAGCACCGGTCGTGAGGAAGACCGGGGCTTGAACTGGTGGAGCGTCAGGCCGCGAAGTCCTGAGCCCACCAGTAGGTGCCGTTGACGACGGTCAGGCCGACGCCGGTGTAGGTGAAGTCGCCGAGCATGTTGGCCCGGTGGGTGGGCTCGTCGATCCAGGCCTGCACCACCGACTGGGCATCCGTCCAGAAGCCGGGCGCGCCGGCGGCGTTCTCTGCCACCGCACCCATCGGGTGGCTGTAGCCGTAGGCCTGCAGCGAGGCGAAGATGCGGTCGAAGGTGTAGTGCCCCTGCTGCCCGTGCGCGGCTTCCGCATCGGCCTCGTCCTGCGCGGTGTGTGCCAGTGCCGGGTCCGGCTGGAGCGGCGGCTTGCCGTTCTGCGCGCGGTAGTCGTTCACCAGGTCGATGACCTGTTGCTGGAGCGTGGACGGGTCGGACGGTCCCTGTGGTGCCGTCCACACCTGGGCACCGCTGTGGTTGCAGGTGTATATCTGCACCTGGGTGCCGTTCGTGGTGGTCCCGTCGGGCACGTCCAGGCACTTGCCGGACTGCGGGTTGACGAGGGTGCCGCCGCCGGCGTACGTCCAGTTCTGCGAACCCATGCCGTTGCACTCGTACAGCTGGACCGGGGTCCGGTCGTCCGTGCCGCCATCCGCGACGTCCAGGCACTTGCCCAACGCGGTCAGGGTGTTGGCCGAGCTGTCATGCGTCCATTGCTGCTCATCGGAGCCGTTGCAGTCGTTGATCTGCACCGGCGTCCGGTCGTCCGTGCTCGCGGACCGGACCTCCAGGCACTTGCCGCCGTTCCCTTGGATCTGGCCGCTCTGCCCCGCAGCGGCCTGGGCGCTGCCGGTCAGCCCGGCGCCCGCGGCGGCCAGGACGGCCGCGACGGCCAGGGCCCTGCTCAGTACGCGTACTGCCACTTGCTCGCTCCTCCCTTGGGCGTACCGCCGGACCGGACGGGCCGACGGTGCGTTGGGCAGGACCCTAGGAGGGGTTGATGGACGGTCGATCGACGGATCCGGTCATCGAATGTCGACCTGCTGTCGACGTACACGTGAATGTGCCCAGCCGCGTACGAGTGAACGGGCCCTGTCGCAGATCTCGCGATCCGGCCCGGCACGCTGGCCACGTCCGTGATCACGTCCGGCGTGCAGCTCACGAGATCTTGAGACGCTTCTCCCTTGCCTGGCTGGCGTGGTGGTCGAGTCAGTCGACCGCTCGGCTGAGGCGGTGAGGCTCCGTGCGCGTGCGCGAGCCGCCGTCGTACCAGTCGCACCACCGGAGGCGTCAACTCCCGTTCAGGGGCGATGCGGTCGGTATCATGTGTGGCGATTGGTTTGTGGACGGACAGAGGGGGGCGGCTGGTGGGCGGGTTGCGGTTCGCCGTGCTCGGGCCGGTGCGGGGGTGGCGGGACGAGGGGGAGCTCGCGCTCGGGCCGCCTCAGCAGCGGAGCATGCTGCTCTCGCTGCTGCTCCGCGCCAATCATCCGGTGTCGGCCCAGCAGCTCATCGACGACCTGTGGGGCGAAGAGCCACCCGCCAAGGCCATGGGCGTGATCCGGACGTACGTCCACCGTCTGCGCCGGATCCTCGGGCCCGCCGCGCTGACCTCGCTCGGCGGGGGCTATGCGCTCGCGGTCGAACCGGGGCGGCTGGACACGGATCGTTGCGAGGAGCTGATCAGCAAGGCGAAGCGGTTCCGCAGCGCCGGGCAGTGCGCTCGCGCCGCCACCACGCTCCGCTCCGCGCTGGCCCTCTGGCACGGCGAACCGATGCCCGGACTCCCCGGCCCCTACGCCGAGCGGCAGCGTGGCGAGTGGACCGAACGACGAGTTGCCTTACTGGAGTTGTGTCTGGAGGCCGAGGTCGAAGCCGGGCTGTCCGGCGAGACCGTGGCCGAGCTGGCCGCCGTCGCGGCCGAACACCCGCTCCGGGAGCGGCTAAGCGAGCTGCTGATGCTCGCGCTCTACCGGACCGGCCGGCAGGCCGAGGCCCTGAACGTGTACCGCGCGACGGACCGGCGGCTGCGGGCGGAACTCGGCGTCACCCCGGGGCCCGGCCTGCGCGAGTTGCAGCGCCGGATCCTGGCGGCCGACGCCACCCTGGTAGCGCCCGCTCCGCCCCGGCCCAACGCCGAGGAAGCCGAAACATCGCCGCACCAGGCGCCGGTACGGCCGACCCAAGTCCCGGCCGACGTCACCGACTTCACCGGCCGCCAGGCGGAGATCACGGCTCTGCGGACCGTCCTGCTCGCTCCCCGCAGCATGCCCGTGGCGGCCGTCGCAGGCCTGGGCGGCGTGGGCAAGACCGCGCTGGCCGTCCATGTCGCGCACGGGCTCGCCGCCGACTTCCCCGACGGCCAGCTCTACCTCGACCTGCACGGGGCCGACGGCCGCCCGACCCGGCCCGAGGAGGCACTGGGCGCCTTCCTGCGTTCCCTCGGCGTGCCGACGGAAAGCATGCCACCCAAACTCGCCGAGCGTTCCGCCCAGTTCCGCTCACTGCTCTCCGGCCGACGGGTGCTGGTCGTGCTCGACAACGCCCGGGACGCGGAGCAGGTCAGGCCGCTGCTACCGGGCGGGCCCGGCAGCGCCGTGCTCATCACCAGCCGGACCAGGCTGGGTTCACTCCCCAACGCGCACTTCACCGAGCTGTCCGTCTTCACCCCGGAGGAGGCCGTCGGCCTGCTCGGCCAAGTGGTCGGCCAGGAGAGGCTACTGGCCGAAGCAGACGCGGCAGGGGAGCTCGTCCGGCTCTGCGGCCACCTCCCGCTGGCCGTACGCATCCTCGCCGCCCGGCTGGCCTGCCGCCCGAGTTGGACCGTGGCCCGGCTGCTCGACAAGCTGTCCGAGAGCCGCTACCGCCTGGACGTGCTGCGCACCGGAGACCTCGCCGTCGAGTCGGCCTTCCGCTTCGGCTACGACCAGCTGGGCGCCGAACAGGCGCGTGCCTTCCGCCTGCTGGCGGTGCCCGATGCGCCCGATCTGTCGCCGGCCGCGGTCGCGGCGGTGCTCGACCTGCCCCAGTACGAGGCCGAGGAGCTGGCCGAGTCGCTGGTCGACTGCTCGATGCTGGAGACCGTGGCGCCGGATCGCTACCGGCATCACGACCTGCTGCGCGCCTTCGCCCAGCGGCTCACCCAGGACTCGGAGAGCATCGAGGACTGCCGAGCCGCGGCCCTCGTCCGGCTGGCGGTCCATCACCACACCGAGACCACTGCCGCTCTGGGCCCGTCAGCCGCCCGTGCGGCGCTGCCCACCACCAGGGCGCCGCACGCTCCCGACTCCCGCGCGGCCGCTCGCGGTCGCGGCGAGTACCTCAGCATCGGCGCACTGGTCAGCCAGTACGCCAGGCTCCCCGAGCCGACCAGCCTCGATCTGATGGCCGAACTGCTGCTCGGATGCAGCCTGTTGTGCGAAACCGGCCAGGCGACCCGGCCGCTGGGTCATGCGGCCAAGGTCCTGCTGCAGGCCGCCATCCAGCAGGGCTACCGCACGGCCGAGACCAGGGCCCGGCTGGTGCTCGGGCGGCTGCTGACCGAGGTCGGATCCGAACCCTCCGCCCTGGCCGAACTGCTCAGGGCCCGCGATCTCTGCACCGCCCACGACCTGCCGAGGCCCCTGCTCGCCCTCGCCCACGCCTCACTGGCCGCCTGCTTCGTCCAGGTCGGCAGGCCGAGCGACGCGGTCGAGGGCTTCACGGCGGCGGTCTCGGTCTGGGAGCGGCTCGGCGACCGCCGCTCGGTGGCGGGCGAGCTGCTCAACCTGGCCGGTGCGTTCGCCGAGCTCGGCAGGTTCGAGGCCGCGATCCGTGTCATCGACCAGTCCCTGGCGATCTGCCATGAGCTCGCCGACCGCGAGCTCCAGGCGCTCGCCCTCGACTCGTTGGGGACGATCGCCCACGACCGCGGTGAGTTCGAGCAGGCACTGGACCACCACCGGGGTGCCCTCGCCCTGCTGCGACCGGACGACCGCCGCCGGACCGGCCGTACGCTCCTGCGGCTCACCGAGTCGCTGCGTGCCGTAGGCCGGAGCGCCGAGGCGGTGGAGGCAGCCGGCCGGGCGGTCGAGGTGCTGACGCTCGACGGCGACCGCAGGGGTCGGGGGCTGGCCCTGGCGGCGCTCGGTGACGCGCTGGCGGACCGCGACGCCACCAAGGACTCGGCCCAATCCTGCTGGTCAGAGGCTCACGACATCCTGGCCGCCATCGGCTCCCCCGAAGCCGACCGACTGCACGCCCTGATCGGACCTGGCCGGCCCGCCGACCGGCCCCGTCGGCAGTGGCCGTCGTGGCTGCCGGCCTGACGGGTCAGGAGATGGTCCACACCTGGTTGGCCGCGTTCGAGCAGGCCTGCACGAAGGCCCACTGGGCGAGTCCGCCGGACGTCAGGCACTGCTTGGTCCAGGAGTTGACGATCTGGTAGCCGCCCGTGACCGGCACGAAGGACCAGAGCTGGTTGTCGTCGCCCGGTGGGTTCGTCCAGATCTGGATCCTCGCGGTGGCCAGGTCCAGATCCAGCACCTTGGTGTAGTTGCTGGAGCCGTTGCGCAGGAAGTACTTCCCCTCGGAGAACTTCTCCAGCCGCCACAGCTGGGCCGGGGTGCGGTTGACGAAGTAGGTGCCGACCAGGTTCCCGTCCTTGTCGGTGGAGTTGGAGTTGTCCAGCGCGACACCACCGCTGGTGAGCTGCGCCAGCGCGGGCAGCTGCGGCTCCGGCTTCGGCGGCGGCGTGGGTCGCGGTTGTGCGGTGTCGGTGGCTGTAGCCGTGGTCGTGGTCGGTGCGGAGGCGGCGGACGTGGGCGGGGCCGCGGAGGTCGGCGCGGACGGGGTCGGCCGGGTGGGCGCGGCGGAGGTACGCCGAGCGCCGGACGCGGGCCCGGCGATGGGCGTGCCGCTCTCACCGGCACTGGGGCTGGCGGACGGTGCCGGAGTCGTCTCCTGCGTCGACGGCAGCCCGCCGAGCGGGCGGCCGACACACACCGGTCCGGGCTTGACGGGCCGCGTGAGGTCCACCGTCGTCCCGGCGCCGATCGGATCGCCGGCCGTCAGGTTCTCCCGGCCCTGCTGGAACACCGTCGCCCCGGCAGCCCAGGTGAAGCAGGGCAGTAGCACCACCGCCACCGCAAGCAGCACGCGCCGGCGAAGGCCCGCACGCGGGGTACGCCCGGCGACCGGCCGGAGCGCGTCGGGGGCCGGCGCTACGTCAGTTCCGACCATCGCCAGGGCCTCCCGCACCGCCGTGGCCATGGCCGCCGCGTCGGGCCAGCGCTCGCCGGGCTCCTTGGCCATCGCTCGTTCGACGAGCGCCCGCACCGGCTCGGGCACCTGGGCGGGAAGCGGCGGCGCGGGCTCCGTCAGGTGCTTGAGGATCACCTCGAGGGCGGTCTCCCCGTCGAAGGGCAGGCTCCCGGCGAGGCATTCGTAGAGGACCACGCCGACTGCGTAGAGGTCCACCGAGGCGGTGACCGTCCCGGTGGAGGCCTGCTCCGGCGCCTGGTACGCGGCGGTGCCGAGCACCATCCCCGGTACGGTCAGCCGGGCGTTGCACCCGGGCCGGGCGATGCCGAAGTCCGCGATCACCACCTGCTCGCCACGGACCATCAGGTTGGCCGGCTTGATGTCCCGGTGGACGACTCCGGACTCGTGCGCGACCTCCAGCGCCTCCAGGACCTGGAGAGCCATCCGGAGGGCCTCCGCCACCGGCAGGCGGTCGCGGCGCTCCAGCACGGTGCTCAGCGGTTCCCCGTCGATCAGCTCCATGACCAGGTACGCGACCGAGCGGTGCCCGTCCTCGGTACTGTGCCCGTAGTCGTGAACGCCGACGATGCCGGGATGCCGCAGCCCCGCCATGACACGGGCCTCGGCATGGAAGCGTTCGGCGAATCCCGACTCGTCCAACAGGGCGGGCTTCAGGACCTTGACCGCCACCCGGCGGCCCAGGACCTCGTCCTCGGCGAGCCACACGTCGCCCATCGATCCACCGCCCAGCCAGTCCACCAGCCGGTAGCGGTCGCCGAGCGCGGTGCCACGCATGGTTCTCCCTGAATCAGCTCTGCGGGCGCACTCCGGCCCGTCCCCCGTCCGAGATACGCTCCGAGGAGCGTGACACCGGCCGATAAGTGCTGACTTGCCGTCAGATAAATGAGACCGACCGGCAATAGGGCTTGCTTCCTCCCCGCCGCCTCAACAGGTCACCTGAGCCCGGGTGGCCGCATCGTGATTCCGATGCGGCCACCACGCCGTCCAGCGGGTTCTTGTCGTAGAGGTCGAGCCGGTGCGCGTCGAGGAGGATCGACTCCAGGCCGTCGAAGGCGTTGGACCGCGTCGCCAGGCCGGCCCCGTTCCGCTCCATCGTCCGGATGGAGCCGTCCACGACCTCGTGATCGAAGATGGCCGCTCGATGGCTCCGGAGAGCCGGGAGCAGGTGGTGCTCCAGCGAGGCGGAGGCGGCCTCAGGCCGCGGGATGCGAATCCCGGCGTTCCTGGCTGCGGTAGAGCTGCGGAGCGGGCCGGGCCACGCGAAGACTCGGGTGGCGAGCCGGCGACTCGTCCGTGCGGCCGCGGCGAGGCAGGACGGGAGCGCTGCGCGGTTCCTCCTCGGACGGGAAGTACCTTGCCAGCTCGTGCCGCCCGCTGATGCGCAACTTCCGGTAGGAGTGGGTGAGATGGGACTCGACGTTGCGCAGGCTCACCTTCAGCTGCTGGGCGATGCTGCGGTTGCTCATACCGCGTGAGGCGAGTTCGGAGACCTGCCGTTCGGTGGGGGTGAGCAGCGATTGCGTGGAGTCCTTGCGCGGGTCGGGTCGCCCGCCCGCGCCCCTCAGTTCCCGCTGCACCGCCTTCACCAGGCCGTCGGCGCCGAGTGAGATGCCGACCTCGTTGGCGCGGTGGAGTAGTTCGCGGGCGCGCCCGATCTTGCCGCTCTGGCAGTGGGCGCACCCCGCCGCGTACAGGGCGTGGGCGAACTGCAGTGGTGTCGAGGCCGGTTCGAGGAGTTCTGCGGCTTCGCTGGCGAGCCGGAGCGCCTCGCGTCCCGAGCCGACGGCGGCCTGGGTGACCAGGGCGCGGGCCAGGGCGAAGGGGGCGTTCCAGCGGCGGGCCAGATCGGTCTCCTCCTGGGCGATCCGGCGGGCGTCGGCCACGTCGCCGAGTGCCATCCGGAGCGTGGCCAGGGTCGAACGCCAAGGCAGGATCGCCGGGTTGACGACGCCCCGGCGCTCCAGCTCCGCCGCGCAGTGGGCGATCAGGGCGAGGCCGCGCTGGGTCTCGCCCAGCCGTCCGAGAGCTCGTCCGGCGCTGTGCAGGAGGTGGAGCCGCCACCAGGTGCCGGGTTGGTCGCCGGGGAGGGGCGGGGCCTGGTCGAGGAGGGCGCCGGCTCCGGCGATGTCGTCCTTCTCCAGGGCTGAGTCGATGAGGACACTGCGGGCGAGCGCCCCGGTGTGGTACCGGTCGGCGCCGATCCCGGTGAGCAGGTCCATGGCGTGGCGGGCGTCCTGCTCGGCCTCGGTCAGCAGACCGCGGTGGAGCTGGGCCAGGCCGCGTACGGCCAGGGCCTCGGCGATCCGGGTCACGGTCCCCTCGGCACGAGCCAGTCGTACCTCGGTGTCCAGGTGCCGCTGGACCTCGTCCACGTCGCCGGCCCAGAGCAGGGCGAGCAGCGCGTGGTACCAGGTGGTCGAGCCGTACGGGGCACGCGGTACGGACAGGATGCGGTGGGCGATCCGCCGTACCGCGGGCGCGGAGTCACCGGCGGCGGTACGGAGCAGCAGCACCCGTGCCAGCCGGTCCCCGTCCCCGTCCCAGGCTTGGTAGGTGCCCTCGTGGATCCGTACGTGGGTGAGCCCTTGGTGCAGTCGCGCGGCGGCGGAGGGGTCCCGGCCACCTGTCTCCCGCAGGGCGTCCTCCAGGACTTGGCGGGCGCGGGCGGGTTCGTCGAGGCGGAGGAGGATGTCGGACAGCCGCAGCGCCTGGCGGGTCCGTTCGGCGGGAGCGGAGGTGATGGCGACGTGTCCGGTCAGCGCGCGGGCGGAGGCGGGCAGGTCCAGGCCGGTGAGGGCCTGGATCCGCAGGTCTTCGGCGCGCGTGGCCAGGTCGGTCGGTACACCGTGCAGCACGGCCTTCTCGATCAGGTGGCGGGCGCCCGCCGGGTCGAGGCCGACCATGCCGTGGGCGATGTCCAGCAGCAGCCGGGCCATCCACGGCTCGTCCAGGCGGTGGGAGCGCAGCAGATGGCCGGCGATGTCCTCGCAGGGGGCGCCGCGCAGTCTCAGGCAGCAGGCGGCGAGGCGGTGGAGTTCGGAGCGCTCGGCGCAGGGGATGTCCTGGTAGAGCAGCTCGGCCAGCACGGGGTGACGGAACTTCAGGTCGTGTGGACACAGCAGCCCGGACTCGGTGAGCCGGCTGAGACATCGGCAGACGTCCTCCGTGGACACCCCGCACAGGTCGGCGAGGAGGGCGGCGTCCAGTGCCGTGCCCAGGATGCTGGCGGACCGGGCGACCTCGACGCCGTTGGGGTCCAGGCGCCGGAGCATGCACAGGATGCGTTCCTTGACCGACTGGAGGCGCAGCCGTTCGTCCGGTGGGTCCGCCGGTCGGGCCCCGATGGGGCGGGGAGGAGCGGTGCGGGCCGCGGGCACGGTCCGTATCTGCTCGGTCAGCAGATACGGGTTGCCGCCGCTGTCGGCGATCAGGGCGTCCACGGACTCCTGTCCGTGGCCGCAGAGTTCGGCGGCGAGGTCGAGGGCGGCGCTCGGGTTGAGGTCGTGCAGATGGATGTAGCGGTCGGGGCGGATGCCCTCCATGAACTCGACCAGCAGGTGCTGGTCGGTCGCCGCTTCGCCGCGGCGCTTGGTGACGAGCAGCAGGACGGGGAGGTTCTCCAGACGGCGGCTCAGGAAGCCCAGCCACAACAGGGACTGCCGGTCGGCGTGCTGGACGCAGTCGACCGTCAACAGGATCGGGGTGCGCTGCGCGGCCCTGCCCAGACAGGCGCACAGCTCCGCGAGGAGCGGGTAGACGGCTTCGGCCGGCTCGCCGTCACCGCGGTACGCACCGCATAACGAGAAGGCGCGCTGCCATTCCCCCGCCGCTTCGGGCAGCGTCCCGAGGAGCTGGTGCACGACCCCCAGGGGAAACCGCTGCTCGGTCAGGGACGCGGTGGCCGAGAGCACGACCATGCCCTGCTCCCGGGCGGTCTCCCCGGCCCAGCGCAGGAACGAGGTCTTGCCCGTGCCGATGATCCCCTCGACCAGCGCGACCGCGCCCGCGCCGACTCTCACGGAGTCGAGCAACTCAGTGATGATCTTGGATTCTTCGCTCCTGCCGAATAGTTCCAGGGGCACGGCCCCTCCACCTCCTGCCTAATCGGTGAACGACCTGGGTGACGCGGAAATTGCCTGAGGCTGCCGACCTGCGGACTGAGAAACGCCGACCACGCAAATGGCGTGTACACACAGATGTGAACTGACGTTAGCACGACCGCCGTTGAGTTCCTACAGCGTATTGGGCCCGACGGTTCCCGAGAGCGGTCCTTCGGTCAGTGCTTCGGAGCAACCGTATTGATGTCCACGGGCACCGCACGGTTACGGTCGGCATGGCTCAGCGCCGTGACCTGCGACGGGTACGGAAAGCAGCTGCGGCGCATCGCGGAATATTCACTTCCACCTGTTGGCGGAAATCTGACGGAAGGATCGGTACCCGCGTGTCTGCGATCAGTGAGCGCTGCGCCGAGGCACGGCAGGTGAGCGGCCGATGGTGAGCGACTGCTCCGTGCGGCTGTTCTGCCTCCCGTTCGAGGGCGTCTCGGCGGGCGTGTACCTGCCCTGGAGCGACGTGCTCGGGCCCGCGGTGGTCGTCACACCGGTGGAGTTGCCGGGGCGAGGCCGCCACCCGCGGACCCGCCCGTACGAGCGCCTGGAGCCGCTGCTGGCCGAGATCACGCAGTTCGTGTGCCGCATGCGCGACCGGCCGTTCGCGCTGTACGGGCACGGCTTCGGCGCTCTCCTCGCCTACGAGATCGCGGCCCGGCTGGAGTGGGAGCACGACGCGGTGGCCGAGCGGCTGTACGTGTCCGGCGCCGGCGTGCCGCACCGGCCGGCGCCGGAGCAGGCGCTCGGCCGGCTGCCGGACGCCGAGCTGCTGCGCAGGCTCGGCGAGCGCGGCCGGATACCCCCGGGCGCCCAGGACCCCCGGCGGGCGGTTCGGGTGTTGCCCGCGCTCCGGGCGGACCTCGCCGTCCTGGGGGCGTACCAGCGCGATCCGCGCCATGTCCTGCACTGCCCGATCACCGCCATGGGCGGGGTGGACGACCGCAGCGTCACCCGCGCCGACCTGGCCGGATGGCGCCGGTGCACCCGGCGCGCCCTGCGGGTGCGGACGTTCCCCGGCGGCCACTACGTCCCGCTCACCGCCCGAGCGGAGCTGCTGGAAACGCTCAGCTGGGACCTGATGCACCAGCAGACCGCGCCCCGCACAGCCGCCCGGGCGTACTGAGCGGTCCCCAAAACGGCAACAAGAATTGTCCGGCAGGCGCGACGTCCACATGCTGGGCGTCGGAGGTGACCGTATGACCACGCATCACACCGAGGACCTCGACGGTGACGCCCACCGGGCCGAGCCGGAACTGGAGGCGGAAGTCCACTCCGGCTGCCTGGCGGAGGCGGCTCGCTGGCTGCGGGGCCTGCTGGGGCCCGAGGAACGGGTGACGGCGGCGGTGCGCCGGGTGCTGGACGTGGGCAGCGGGCCGGGGGTGGCCTCCTGTGAGCTCGCCCGCGCCTTCCCGCAGGCGGACGTCATCGCGGTTGACCGGTCCCACTCGCTCCTCGCCCGGGCCGGGGTCCGGGCGGCGGAGTGCGGGCTGACCGGACGTCTCACCACGCTGCGGGCCGAACGTCCCGAGGAATTCGGTCAGTTGGGACCAGCCGAGGTGATCTGGACCGGCAACGTCTGCCGCCACCTGGGTGACCAGCAGGCGGCCCTGCGGAGCCTGGCGTCCGCCCTGCGGCCCGGCGGGCTGCTCGCCGTCTGCGAACGCGGTCTTCCGCTCCGCTTCCTGCCCCGCGACATCGGCATGGGCCGGCCCGGCCTCCAGGCCCGCCTGGACGCGGCGCTGGAAGAGCGGTTCGCGGCCCGCCGCGCCGGGCTGTCGGGCACCACCTCCGTGGTCGAGGACTGGCCGCTCCTGCTGGCGGCGGCCGGGCTCGTCCCCACAGGCAGCCGCACCTTCCTGATCGACCTCCCCGCCCCGTTGGGCCTGGCCGCGCGCCGCTATCTGCACACCCGGCTGACCCGGCTGCTCGCCGAGATCGGTGACCAGCTCACCCGCGCCGACCGGCTGACTCTGGAGCGACTCGTGGACGAGGAGGCAGGTACCGGCATCCTGTGGCGATCGGACGCCTTCTACCTCACGGCGCTCACCGTGCACACCGCCCGCCGGTGCGCTCACGCCTGACCGCCCCGTCTGCGCGATCAGCCCCGTGACCGGCGCAGCGAAGGTCTGGAAGGTCGGCGCGGTGGCGCAACCACGCACCAACTCCAACACGGTGAGCGGCGAAGCGGGTACGGTCGGATCCGGAAGCGTCGGCGGGTCCCTCCCCGGAGGCGACGCGAGCACCGCCGATGCTTCTCCGCAGCCGGCGGCCGAAGCGGCCGGATGACGCCGTATCACCCACCCGAGCGACCCACACGACGATCAACGAAAGCGTCGAGAGTCGAAAGCGGAATGCGCCTGCGGATTTAGGGCACGCCGGCTCCGAAGAGCACGTCCTCATTCCTTGCCACGGAGGGCGTGCCCTTCGGCATGCCCGCCAGCCATTCGGCGCCGATTCTTCGGTCAGCTCTACGGTCGCACCGTATTGAGGCCCCCACCCCCGCACTCCTAGGTTCCTTCCCGTGGCCGTCGCCACGAGGAATCGGATGAAACGGATGGATGACGGAGGGCGCGTGAAGATTCAGGTTCTCGGCCCGCTGCATGCCGAGACCGGCGGAGTTCCGGTCGTCCCGACGGCGGGCAAGCAGCGGCAAATTCTGGCGCTCCTCGCCCTCCATGCCGGGCAGCTCGTGCCGGTGACCACGCTGGTCGAGGAGATCTGGGGCCCCCGGCCGCCGCGCAGCGCGCGCACCACCGTCCAGACGTACGTCCTGCGGCTGCGGCGCACCCTGGCCGCCGCCCTCGGCGGCCCGGACGGCCCGGCCCGTGCCCGGGGGCTGCTGGCCACCGGGCACGGGGGTTACCTGCTGTGGGCCGGTGAGCAGGACGTCGACGCGTTCGCGTTCCAGCGGGAGGCGCAGGCCGGCCACGCCGCCTTCGCGGACGGTGACAACGAGGCGGCGGCACGTCGGCTGCGCCAGGCACTGGCGCGGTGGCGAGGGCCGGCGCTGCTGGACGTACCGGCCGGAGCGGCGCTGCGGATCCAGGCGGCTCGTCTGGAGGAGAGCCGGCTGCTCGCGACGGAGCGCCGCATCGACGCCGAGCTGCGGCTCGGTCGGCACGGTGAACTCCTCGCCGAGCTGGTCGAGCTGACGGTACGTCACCCATCCAATGAGCGGCTGCACTCGCAGGCCATGGTCGCGTTCTATCGCTCGGGACGGCGGTCCTCGGCCCTGGAGCTGTACCGCCAACTGCGCCGACGGCTGGTCGAGGAGCTGGGCCTGGAGCCCATGCCCCAGCTCCAGCGGCTGCACCAGGCGATGCTCTCGGTCGATCCCCGGCTGGACATGGTCGCGCAGGGCGGCAGGCCGACGCCGACCTTCGACCTCTTCGCGGCCTGAACCTGCCTCAACCGAACGGAAGGTGACACAGTGACGGATCGGGTTCCCACCCTGTACGAGTGGGCCGGCGGCGCCGAGGCGCTGGAACGGCTGACGGAGGAGTTCTATGCGCGCGTCCGCAAGGACGAGTTGCTCGCCCCGCTCTTCGCCCGCATGGACGACGACCACCCCAAGCACGTCGCGACCTTCCTCGGCGAGGTGCTCGGCGGCCCGGAGCACTACACCGAACACCACGGCGGTTACCACCACATGGTCTCCCGCCACCGGGGCCGGGCCATCAAGCCCGAGCAGCGGGCACGGTGGGTGGAGCTGATGCGGGA
The DNA here is from genome assembly GCF_055579945.1 of Kitasatospora sp. NPDC032150. Taxonomy (NCBI): domain Bacteria; kingdom Bacillati; phylum Actinomycetota; class Actinomycetes; order Kitasatosporales; family Streptomycetaceae; genus Kitasatospora; species Kitasatospora sp. NPDC032150. The sequence continues at coordinate 32,825 of NZ_JBVIMH010000033.1, forward strand.
GTCCATGGACGTGGTGGGGCTGCCGGACGACGCGGAGTTCCGCTCGGCGTTCATCGGTTACATCGAGTTCGGCTCACGCCGCGCCATGGCCAACTCCCGTCCGGGCGTGGGGCCGACGAAGCGTACGACCATCAAGAAGTGGGGCTGGGGGGAGGCTCAGCCCGGTGACGACTGATCAGGCCGACGGCCTGCCCCGGTGTCCCGGTATCGGCAACAAATGTTGTCCGTTCGTCACGCCTGGATCCAGCATGGGGACCAGGGGTGATCACCCTCCCGCCATCCGGCAGGCCGCCGCGCACCCGCCGTGATCCGTACGCCCCAACCATTCGAACAAGGAGCTCGCCATGCGCTTGACCATCCCCCTGCCGGCGCACCTGACCGGAGGTGGCCGCCGATGAGCGTCCAGACCGAACAGCCGCAGGCGGCTTCCGGCAGGGCCACCGCCCGACTGCCGCTGGGGGTGTACCTGCTCGCGTTCAGCTTGTTCGCGATGGGTAGCGCCGAGTTCCTGCTCGCCGGCGTCCTGCCGGACATCGCCGACGACCTGGGGATCTCGCTGTCCTCCGCCGGAGCGTTGATCTCGGCGTTCGCGATCGGCGTGGTGATCGGCGGACCGCCGCTGGCAGTGTTGACCCTGCGTTGGCCGCGGCAGCTCACGCTGGTGGCCTCGCAGGCCCTCTTCGCCGCAGGTGTGGCGGTCGGCCTGGTGAGCGACAACTTCACGGTGCTGCTGGTCACCCGCTTCCTGTGCGGCCTGGCCTACGCGGGGTTCTGGGCGGTCGCCGCGGTCACCGCGATCGGCCTCGTCACCCCCGACCGCACCGCCCGCGCCTCCGGCGTGGTGGTCAGCGGACTCAGTGTCGCCATGGTGGCCGGTGGGCCGGCCGGCGCGCTGTTGAGCCACTTCACCAGCTGGCAGGGCGGGTTCTGGGCCGTGGTCGGCCTCACCGCGATCGGTACGGTCTCGACCCTGGTCGCCGTGCCCTCGACCAAGGCGGCCGAAGAACCCAGCGTGCGGCGGGAGTTGCGCACTATGAAGCAGCCGCAGCTGTGGGTGGTGTACGCCGCGACCCTGCTGAGCACCGCGGCCTACATGATGTCGTACAACTACCTCGCGGCCTTCCTCACCGACATCACGAGCATGAACTCCGTGTGGGTACCCGCGATCCTGACCCTGTTCGGCATCGGCGCCTTCATCGGTCTGTCCATCGGCGGCCGGATCGCCGACGGGCGCCCGCACCACGCGCTCCTGGTCGGGGCGGTCGGGATCCTGGTCTCGTCGGTCCTGCTCGCACTCCTCGGCCGGTACGCAGTGGCCGTCATCCCCCTGGTCCTGCTCCTGGGCGTCTCCGGGTTCGTGCTCAACCCGGCCATCTACGGGCGGGTGTTCACCGTCGCGGCAGGGGCGCCCACCCTCGCGGGGGCCACCGCCGTCTCCATGTTCCAGCTCGGAATCAGCCTCGTCCCCGTCCTCGCGGCCGTCGTCCTCGTCGGCGGCGCCGGCCTGACCGCCATCCCCTGGCTCGGCGCCGGCCTGGCGGTCCTCACCATCCCGGCCGTCCTGATCGACCGCGCGATGACCCGCAGCCGGGCGAAGAACCCCCAGCCCGGCGACAACTGACCCGCTCGCATTCCACCGTCGAGAGCCGCGGAGCACGTGTTGATCGAACTGCTCCGCGGCTCCCCCAAGGGAGGATCGCATGGACAACAAGCTCGGCTACGAACTCGGAAACCGGGTCGTGTCGCAGATCCAGAGTCCGGATCGTCCGACGCAGACGACGTTCTCGCTGCTCGGGCTGGACTGGGACCTGCTCCCCGAGGTGTTTCCGCCCTACACGGACCCGGGCCCCGGCCTGTTCGCCTCCTGGGTGCCCTACCAGAAGGGCAGCCGGTTCCTGGAGATGGGCTGCGGCGCGGGCATCGCCGCGGTGATCGCGGCGCAGCGTGGCTGCGAGCGGGTGCTGGCGCTGGACATCAACCCGGCGGCGGTGGAGAACGCCCGTCGCAACGCCGCCCGGCACGGGGTGGCCGGCCAGGTGACGGCACTGACCAGCGATCTGTTCGACGCGCTGGACCCGGCAGAGGTGCTCGACGTCGTCTTCTGGAACACCCCGTTCATCGAAGCGCCGGAGGACCGTCTCTACACCGGCCAGATCGAGCGGGCGGTCTTCGACCCCGGGTACGAGATGGTGCGCAGGTTCTTCCGTGACGTGGTGCCCCATCTCTCGACGGAGGGGCGGGTGTACCTGGGCACCAGCGAGGCGATGGGGAATCCCGAGAAAATGCTGCGGGCCGCCGCCGACGCGGGATTCGAATCCCATCGGTACCGCAGCGAGTCCGTCGAACTTCCGGCGGCGGACCTCGGCGACTCCCCGGTGGTCAAGGCCCACACGAACGAGCGCGGAAACGTCGACATGGACTTCACCATGTACGAGTTCCTGCGCCGCTGATCCCTCTTTCGCCACCGGCCGCGGAAATCCCCGCAGGACGCTCACCGATCCACCAGATCCGACGGAATTCAATTCACTATCAATTCGATTCCGGGCGACACGACAGCGCCTTGGAAGATTGGAGTTTGATGAACGCCAACGGGAAGGCAGACGGCACCGGCTTCGATGTGGTCATCGCCGGAAACGGAGTCCTGGGGCTGTCGCTGGCCTGGGTCCTGGCCCGGCGAGGACAGCGGGTCGCCGTGCTGGGCCAGCCGCATCGCCCCTGGGCCGGCTCAACGGCGGCCGGTGCCATGCTCGGCTGTTTCGGAGAGGTCACCACCTCCCTGCTGGCCAGCGAGCACGGCCGGGCCAAGCTGGAACTCGGCATCCAGGCCACCAAGTTGTGGCCGCAGTGGCTGGCGGAGCTGGAGGACCGGACCGAGGGCGCCCCGGTCAGGACGGCCGACGGCACCACCGTCATCCTCAACACCATCGGCACGGCCGAGATCGACGACGCCAACTACAACCTCATCCGCGCCGAACTCACCCGTTACCAGGAGCCCTTCGAGGACGTCGAGCCCCGCGACCTCGACTGGGTGGACGCCGAGCCGATCTCCCGCCCGCTGAAGGCCTTCCACATACCCGGGGAGCACGCCGTCAGCGCCGCGGCCCTGCTGGAGCGGCTCGAGTCGGCGGCCGTCCGGGCGGGCGCCACCCTCGTCACCGAATTCGCCACCCGCGTCGAGTACCAGGGCGAGCGGGCGACCGGAGTCGTCCTGGCCTCCGGGGAGCGGATCGGCGCCGACCACGTGGTGCTGGCCGCCGGGGCGCGCACCCAGGAACTCCTCGACAGCCTGCCCGTCGGCCCCCGCATCCCCCGCCTGGTCAGCGGCTACGGCGTCTCCTCCCTCATCAGGACCGTGGACGGGACGACCCCGGACAGCGTCATCCGGACCCCGAACCGCTCCTTCGCCTGCGGACTGCACGTCGTCCCCCGCGGCGACGGGCACATCTACGTCGGCGCCACCAACGTCATCTCCGTGGAGCCGCGGGACACCCCCGAGATGCGCGACCTGGTCTTCCTCCTCCAGTGCGTCAACCGCCAGATCCGCCGCAACCTGTGGAACAGTGAGGTCGCCAAGGTCCAGGTCGGCAACCGCCCCGTCTCGATGGACGGCTTCCCGCTGCTCGGCGAGGGCGGCATGCAGGGCCTGTGGATCATGACCGGAACCTACCGTGACGGCCTGCACCTCTCGCCGCTGCTGGCCCAGGACTTCGCGGCCCGGATCCTCGGCGAGCAGCCCCAAGCCGACCTCGCGCGGTTCGCCCCGGTGCGGCAGCCGCTCCGGACCGGAACGCGCGAGCAGATCGTGGATGTCCTCGTCGACCACCAGATGGGCATCGGCTACGAGCAGGACTGGACCATTCCGGTCGAGTGGCACCACTGGATCGAGATGGACGTGCGGCCGGCCACCCTCACCTGGGCGAACGAGCTCGACCCCGAGTTCACCCCGCCGGCCGAGCTGCTCTTCGCGTCCCGCTTCGACCCCGAACTCGTCAAGCTCCTGCGGAGGTACTACGCCACCTGCCGCGAGCACAGCTGAGCCTTCCCCAGAAACGCATCACGGTCACCGTACGGGCAGGCAGGCACAACGCGCCTGCCCGTACGGCCCCTTCGAGAAAGGACAGAGCATGGCTGTCAAGACGATCGACCCGCCGGAGCTGCCCACGCCGTACGGATGGCGGCAGCTGGCCGTCGGCACCGGGAGCCGTCTGGTGTTCCTCAGCGGTCAGACCCCACGCACCGCCGCCGGTGAACCGGTGGGAACGGGAGACCTGGCCGCCCAGACCGAGCAGGTGTACCTCAACATAGCCGCAGGTCTGGCCGCGGCCGGCGCCACCTTCGACGACGTCCTGCGCCTGACCATGTACGTCAAGGACTGGTCGCTGGACAAGTGGGACGAGATCGGGGTGGGCGTCGAGCGTGCCGCCGCCCGGCTCGGCGCCGACCTCGTCAAGCCCACCACCCTGGTCGGCGTGGCCACCCTCGCCGAACCCGACTTCCTCATCGAGATCGAGGCCACCGCCATCGTGGCCTGACGCGCGAACACTGCTGAGCGGCCCCCGGCCGGGAACGAAGAGTTCCCGGCCGGGGGCCGCTCGGCGTTGGTCAGGCCAGGAGGTCGCCGATCACCTTGGCCACCGTGTGCGGGGAGGGCAGGGCCGGATGGTGGCTGGCGATGCCCGTGGACGGGTCGTAACCGTCATGCCACTCAGGCTCGTTGACGAGCTCGCCGTCCGCGCGGATCTGCGCGATGTTCCGCTGGACGGCCGGCTTGTGCCACATCCTGGCGCCCATCACCGGGAAGTACACGACGGGGTAGTCCACCGACAGCGCCACCGTCAGCAGGCGATTGGGCGCGGCGCCGGCCGCCGCCGAGGCGAGGGTGTGGGCGGTGGCCGGCAGCACGGCGAGCAGGTCGTGGTCAGCCGCGAGCCGGGACGGTTTGTCGGTCGGCCAGTCCGCCGGGGATTCCCCGCTCACCACCCGCTCGGCGAACAGCGCGAGACTCTCCGGGGAAATGAACGAGCTCGCGGTGTGCGTCAGCAGAACCGTGAACGTGCTGCCCGCGATGTGCCGGCGCATCGCCTCGATATACGACGGAAGCCGGGTCACCGCAATCGATCCGGTGGCGCCGATGAGGATGCGTTTCCCGGCTGCCGCCGGGGAGTTCTGAGTGGCCATTCCTCGATGATGCCGCTACCGTCCCACCACCGGTCAATGGCGCATTACCCGACTGCCGGGGGAAGTCCGCCACGAGTCCAGCGGCGGTCCAGCGCGCACCAAATACTTCGGTTGCCCCTTCGGTCGAACCGTATTGAGACGGGGTCCGCCGCTGCCTAGCGTTCCGTTTGCGCACAACAATTCGAAGGCCCACCAGGGCATCTGACGAAAAGGGGCGGACGTCGATGGAGGATCTCTTCGCGGAACTGCGCGGCAGCGACGGCCGGCGTCGCCTGGACGAGGACCGGCTGCCGGAACTCAAGCCGCAGCCGGACAGGCGTCACGAGCCGTTCCCGCTCACCGACATCCAGCAGGCGTATCTGATCGGCCGGCACAAGGGCCTGGAGCTGGGTGGCATCCCCAGCCAGTACTGTCTCGAGTTCGACTGTCCCGGTCTCGACCTCGACCGGCTGACCGGCGCCCTGCGGAAGGTTGTCGCCCGGCACGAGGCGCTGCGCACGGTGGCCGGGACCGACCAGACACAACGGATCCTCGCCGAGGACGAGCTGGAACCGTACGTCATCCGCACCACGGACCTGCGCGGTCGATCGGACGGGGACCAGACGGCGGAACTGGAGCGGATCCGAACCGAACTGACGGAGCAGGTGCTGCCGGTGGACCGGGCGCCGCTCGTCGACATCCGCGCCACCCTGCTGGACGGCGACCGCGTCCGGCTCCACCTGGCCGTGGACCTGCTGTTCCTCGACATGCGCAGCCTGTTCCGGCTGCTGGAGGAGTGGCGCCGGTGCTACGACGACCCGGCGTGGCGGCCGGAGCCGCTGGAGCTGTCGTTCCGCGACTACGTGCTGGCGCAGGAGGAGCTGCGCGAGGACGACCTGGGCCGGGAGGCCGCCGCGTACTGGGCGGACCGCCTGGACGCGCTGCCCCCCGCGCCCGAGCTGCCGCTGGCCGCGGCGCCCGAGCAGCTCGGCACCCCGCGGTTCGTCCGGCACCGGGCCGTGCTCGACCCCGAGCGCTGGGCGACGCTGCGGGCGGCCGCCGCGCGGCACGGGCTGACGCCGTCGGGCGTGCTGCTCGCGGCGTACGCGGAGGTGCTGCGGACCTGGTCGCGGCGGCAGGAGTTCACCCTGACGGTCACCCAGTTCCACCGGCTCGGGCTGCACCCGCAGGTCGAGGAGATCATGGGCGACTTCCTGGCGCCCGGCCTGCTCGCCGTCGGCGGGCGGCCCGAGGAGACGTTCGAGCAGCGGGCGAAGAGCCTCCAGGATCGGCTCGTGGCGGACCTGGCGCACTCCGCGTACGGCGGCATCCGGGTGCTGCGCGACCTGGCCCGCCGCCGGGATGACCGCAGGGCGTCGATGCCGGTGGTCTTCTCCAGCACGCTCGGCGGCGGCGAGGGCGTCCCCGGGGCCGGGGCCCTGGAGTCGTTCGGCGAGCTGGTTTTCGACCACAGCCGGACGCCGCAGGTGTGGCTGGAGAACCAGATCCTGGAGCTGAACGGCCGGCTCAGCGTCAACTGGAACGCGGTCGAGGGCCTGTTCCCCGAGGGGACGCTGGAGGACATGGTCGCCGCGTACGTGGCGCTGCTGGACCGGCTGGTGGACGACGAAGCGGTGTGGGGCGCCACCCGCGGGATCGTGCCGCTGCCCACCGCGCAGGCCGGTGAGCGGGAGCGGGCCAACGCCACCGCCGAGGACATCCCGCCGGCGCTGCTGCACGAGCTGGTCGCCGAAGCGGCCCGGCGCCGTCCCGACGCGCCGGCGGTGATCACGCCCGGCACGGAGACCACGTACCGTCAGCTGACCGAGGCCGCGCACCGGATCGCACACCGGCTGCTGGCCGGCCCCGGTGCCGGGCCGGGCGAGATCGTTGCGGTGTCGATGCGTCCGGGTGCCGCGCAGTACTCCGCGCTGCTCGGGGTGCTGCACACCGGTGCCGCGTACGTGGCCATCGACCCGGAGCTGCCCGAGGAGCGGCGGCTGAAGCTGCTGGCCCGCTGCGCGGTGCGGGCCGTGGTGACCGAGCCGGACCTGCGCGACGCGCTGCGCTGGCCGGCGGGCGTGGCGGTGGTGACCCCGCAGGACGAGGCCACCCTGGCGTGCTCCGCCGAGGCGCCCGAGCGCCGCCAGGGCCCTGACGACCTGGCGTACGTGATCTTCACCTCGGGCTCCACGGGCGAACCGAAGGGCGTGATGATCACCCACCGGAGTGCCGCCAACACCGTGCAGGACATCAACCGGCGGTTCGGCGTCAGCGAGCAGGACCGGGTGATGGCGCTCGCCCCCACCGGCTTCGACCTCTCGGTGTACGACATCTTCGGAGTCCTGGGCGCCGGCGGCACCGTGGTCGTGCCGGACCCGGTGCGAGGCAGCGACCTCGCGCACTGGTCGCAGCTCATCAGCCGCTACGGCGTGACCATCTGGAACAGCGTGCCCGCCCCGATGCGGATGTGGATCGACTCGCTCGGCGACGGGGGCGCCCCACGCGGGTGCCGGCTGCGGCTGGCCCTGCTGAGCGGCGACTGGATCCCGGTGGACCTGCCGACCCGGACCCGGGAGAAGCTCCCCGCGATGCGGGTGATCAGCCTGGGCGGTGCCACGGAGGGCTCGATCTGGTCGATCCACCACCCGATCGAGACGGTCCGGCCGGAGTGGTCGAGCATCCCCTACGGCAAGCCGCTGGCCAACCAGACCATGCACGTGTTCAACCAGTGGCTCGAGCCGTCCCCCGTCGGGGTCACCGGCGAGATCCACATCGGCGGCATCGGCGTGGCCCAGGGCTACCTGGGCGATCCCGAGCGCACCGCGGAGCGCTTCCTGGTCCACCCGGTCACGGGGGAGCGGATCTACCGGACCGGCGACCTCGGCCGGTACCTGCCCGGCGGCGACATAGAGATCCTGGGCCGCGAGGACTTCCAGGTCAAGATCAACGGCTACCGGGTCGAGCTGGGCGAGATCGAGGCCGGGCTCATCCGCCAACCGGGCGTGCGCACCGCGTTGGTCACCGCGCCCGCCCACGCGCGAACCGGACAGCGGCAGATCGCCGCGTACGTGGTGCCCGACGCCGGGGCGGACCTGGACCCGGCCGCTCTGCGGGCGGCGCTGGCGTCCCTGTTGCCCGGCTACATGGTGCCCAGCCGCTTCCTGACGCTGGACACCCTGCCCCTGACGGGCAACGGCAAGATCGACCACAAGGCGCTCCCCACCCCGTGGAACGACGACGCCGAGGCCGGCGACGGGCGGACGGCGCCCCGCAGCCGGGTGGAGGAGCGGCTGTTCGCGCTCTGGTCGCAGCAGCTCGGTCACAGCGACTTCGGCGTGGAGGAGGGCTTCTTCGACATCGGCGGCGACTCCCTGCACGCGGTCGGCCTGCTCGCGCTGCTGCGCACGGAGTTCGGCATCGGGTCCGACGTGGAGACGGAGCTGGTCGAAGGGTTGTTCATGAACGCGTCGATCGAGTCGTTCGCCGAACTGGTCGCTTCCGTCGAGGAGTTGGCCGCGTGACTGACGAGTGGGAGTACGTGATCGTCGGAGCGGGCTCGGCCGGAGCCGTCACCGCCGCCCGGCTCGCCGCCCGGGGCTCCGGGAACGTCCTGCTGCTTGAGGCCGGCGCCGACCAGCCGCGTCCCCGGGACCGGTCCCATCCGCTGGCCGACGCCGGCCGCCTGGTGCTGTCCGGCTACAACTGGGACTACCGGGCCAACCTGCGCACCAGCAGCCGCCTGGAGGACCTGGTCGGAGCGCGGGCCGGCGGGCCCGCGGCGGCCCGCGCCCTGTGGGAACGCTTCCCGTACCAGCTCGGCAAGGTCGTCGGCGGCGGCTCCGCCGTCAACGGCGCCATCGCCCTGCGCGGGCTGCCCCGCGACTTCGCAGCCTGGGCGGCGTACGGCAACCCGGACTGGTCGTGGGAGCGGGTGCTGCCGTTCTACAAGGACATCGAGAACGACGCCGACTTCCCCGGCCGCCTCCACGGCGACAGCGGCCCGCTGCCGGTCCGCCGCACCCCGCGCGAGGAGGTGCACGAACTGGACGCGGCGTTCTGGGCGGAGTGCAACCGGCAGGGCGTCGCCGACCTGCCGGACCTCAACGCGGGGGAGGAGGCCGGGGTCGGCCCGATCCCCGGCAATGCGGTGGACGGCGAACGCGTGGACGCCGCCACCGCGTTCCTCGCCGGCGCGCGCGACCTGCCCAACCTCCAGCTGCGCACCGGGATCCGGGTCATCCGGGTGCTGTTCGAGCAGCACCGGGCCGTCGGAGTGGAAGTCGAGACGGACGGTCGGCTCACCGCGATCCGGGCCAGGCACGTCGTGCTCAGCGCCGGGGCGGTCGGCACGCCCGTCATCCTCCAGCGCTCGGGTGTCGGCGACGCAGCGTTGCTCCGGGTGCTCGGCATCACCCCCGTGGTGGACCTGCCCGGGGTCGGCCGGGACCTGGTGGACCACCCCTCGGTCGTCATCTGGTCCAAGCCCGCCGACGGGGTGTGCACGCCGGGCCTGCCCTGGCGGCAGGTCGCGGCGCGGATGAGCAGCGGCTTCGACAGCGACGTGGACATCCAAGTGGGGCTGCTCAACAACGTGGAGAGCCACACCATCCCCGGCTTCGTGGACCGCCTCGGCTGGCCGCTGGTCGTGGGCGCCTCGGTGATGCTGATGCGCCCGCGTTCCCGGGGCCGGGTCTTCCTCGACCGCGCCGACCCGTACGCCGCACCCGTCATCGAGCTGGGCCTCGGCACCGATCCCGAGGACGTGGAACGGCTCTGCCACGGCGTGCGCCGGGCCTGGGGCCTGCTGCGCTCACCCGGCCTGGCGAGCCGGCTGACCGCCACCCAGTTCTGGAGCGACCGCATGATCGCCAGCGACGGGGTGGTGCGCAGCGGCGTCCGCAACATCATGAACCCCGGCTGGCACGCTGCCGGTTCGTGCCGGATGGGACCGGTGACCGACCCGTGGACGGTCGCCGACCAGGACGGCCGGGTGCACGGCACGGAGAACCTGCGGATCGCCGACGCCTCGCTCTTCCCGACGATCCCCAGCGCGCCCACCAACCTGACCACCCTGATGCTGGCCGAGAAGCTGGCCCGGAACACGAAGGAGTGACCGTGCGGCCTGAATCCAGCTCACCGGCGCTGCTCTACTGCTTCCCGCACGCCGGGGCGACCTCGCTCGTCTACCGGGGCTGGCAGTCGCTGGGCGAGCCGCACCTGTCGGTCCGGGGCGTGGACGCGCCCGGCCGGGGGACCCGCCGCCGGGAGCCCAGGGCCGTCGGCTTCCACGCCCTGGTGCGGGCCATGGCCGAGCACGTGGTGGCCGACCTGCTGGCCGAACGGGAGCGATCGGCCGGCCTGCGCTGGGCGACCTTCGGCCACAGCTTCGGAGCGACGATGAGCCTGGCGGTGGCCGCCGCGGTGGCCCGCCAGGTGGGTGTGCCGCCCGTCCGGGCCGTGCTGTCCGGGGCGGTGCCGCCCCGGCTCCAGCGGCCCGGCGCGCTGCTCGCCTCCGTACCCGACGAGGAACTGCTCGCCCGGACCGCCGCCGACGGCGGCACGCCGCCCGCGGTGCTGGCCGATCCGACGATGAGCCGCATCCTGCTGCGGATGCTCCGCGAGGACGACGCCGTGCGGGCCGAGTTCGTGCAGGAGGCCGCCGGGCTGCGGGTGGACTTCCCGCTCACCCTGATCGCCGCGCGGGAGGACGTACACGCCCCGCCGGACAAGGTCTGGCCGTGGTCCGCGCACAGCTCGGCCCCGACCCGCCGGGTCGAGATCGAGGGCGGCCACTTCGCGGCCGTGCAGCACCCCAAGGAAACCCTGACGACCATCGCCGACGACACCGACCCAGGGGAGAGGTGACCGCATGGCCCGCAAGCGGTACGAGGCGGAGCACGAGCACTTCCGGGACGCGTGCCGGGAGTTCCTGAGCCGGGAGGTGGTGCCGTACCACGCCCAGTGGGAGCGGGAGGGCATCGCCGACCGCGAGGTGTGGCGCAAGGCCGGGAAGGCCGGCCTGCTCGGCATCGGCGTGGACCCCGAGTACGGCGGGGGCGGCGAGAGCGACTTCCGCTACCCGGCGGTGTTCGCGCAGGAGATCATGTGGGCCCGGGCGACGGCGCCGACCTTCGTGGCGCACAACGACGTCATCGCCGGCTATCTGGCCGAGCGGACCACCGAGGAGCAGCGCAGGCGGTGGTTGCCGGGGTTGTGCTCGGGCGAGCTGATCGCGGCGATCGCGATGAGCGAGCCCGACGCGGGCTCCAACGTCGCCGACATCCGCACCACCGCCTTCCGCGACGGGGACGGCTACGTCCTCAACGGGCAGAAGACGTTCATCACCAACGGCGAGCACGCCGATGTCGTCGTGGTCGCCGCCAAGACCGCCCCCGAGCGCGGCGCCCAGGGCATCAGCCTGCTGGTGGTGGAGCGCGGCACGCCGGGCTTCACCCGCGGCCGCCGGATGGAGAAGCTCGGCTGGCACGCCAGCGACACCTGTGAGCTGTTCTTCGACGACTGCCGGGTGCCGGCCGAGAACCTGATCGGCAAGGAGAACGCGGGGCTGGCCTACCTGATGGCAGGGCTGCCCCGGGAGCGGCTGAGCATCGCGACCGTCGCCCTGGGCGCGGTCGAGCGGATGCTGACGGACACCCTGGAGTACGCGAAGACCCGGGAGGTGTTCGGCCAGACCATCGGCGGCTTCCAGCACAACCGCTTCCAGCTCGCCACGATGGACACCGAACTGACCATCGCCCAGGTCTTCCTGGACCACTGCATCACCCAACTCAACGCCGGGCGGCTGTCCGTGACGGACGCTGCGAAGGCGAAGTGGTGGACGACGGAGTTGCAGGTGGACATCGCCGGCCGGTGCCTGCAGATCCACGGCGGCTTCGGCTACCTGAAGGAGAGCGCGATCTCCCGGGAGTGGGCCAACAGTCGGGTGCAGACGATCTACGGCGGGACGACGGAGGTGATGAAGGAGCTGATCGGCCGGTCCCTGGGTCTCTGACGTCACGGCACCGCCCGCCGCCCTCCGGCGGGCGGTGCCAATTCGGCACCTGTGGTTGCGAGTTCGGGAGTGGCGGGATGTAATGGCGGCATGACGCAGTCCCCGACCATCGCCCAGGCCCTGTCCGAGGTCGGCCCGCGGCTCAAGTTGCTGCGCACCGCCCGCGGTGTCACCCTGGCCGCACTGTCGGAGGCCACCGGGATCTCCAAGAGCACGCTGTCGCGGCTGGAGGCGGGCCAGCGCCGCCCCAGTCTGGAACTGCTGCTGCCCATCGCCCAGGCCCACCAGGTTCCCCTCGACGAGCTGGTCGGCGCCCCGGAGGTGGGCGATCCGCGCGTCCGGCTGAAGCCGCACCGGGTGAACGGCAACACCGTGCTGCCGCTGACCCGTCAGCCCGGACCGCTGCAGAGTTACAAGATGATCCTGCCGACCCGTCGCACCACCCCGGAGCTGTGCACCCACGAGGGGCACGAGTGGCTGTACGTGCTCTCCGGGCGGCTGCGGCTCATCCTGGCCGACCACGACGTGGTGCTCGGCCCCGGCGAGGTGGCCGAGTTCGACACCCGGCTGCCGCACTGGTTCGGCAGCACCGGCGAGGGTCCGGTCGAACTGCTGAGCCTCTTCGGCCGCCAGGGCGAGCGCATGCACGTGCGCGCCCGTCCGACAGCGCGCACGCCCGCCTCCGGCGGATGAGCCGGGGCGGGCGGATCGAGGCGTCGCCGGGCGCGGGTGGGGTCAGGCCGCGGGGGTGGGCGACACGGACCGGTACGCCGCGAGGGCCTGCTCGACCTCCTCGTCCACCAGGTCGTGGTTGAGAGCGAAGGCGGCGGCGGCCCCCATGCCGGCCGCGGTGACGGCCTGGGCGCGCGGGTCCACCACGTTGCCGACGGCCCACAGGCCGGGGCGGGTCGTGCGGCCGGCCCGATCGGTGACGAGCCAGCCGGCGCTGTCCTTCTCGCAGCCGAGGCCGTCGAAGGGCGCGTCGTTGGGGGTCATCCGGGGGAAGACGAACACCGCGGCGCACTCCAAGGTCCGCCCGTCGGCGAGCTCCACCGCGTGCAGCCGCCCGTCCTTGGCGAGCAGGCAGGACACCGGCCCCTCGGCCACCTTCACCCCGCGCGCGTCCAGGCGCTCCCGCTCCTCGTCGCCGAGCGGCTGGGTGTGCGGGACGTACACGACGTCGTGCGACCACTGGCGCAGCAGCAGCGCCTGCCCGGCGGACGCCGGGTGGACACCCAGCACGACGAGTGGCTGGTCGCGCAGCTCGTAGCCGTGGCAGTACGGGCAGAAGAGGACATCCGTGCCCCACAGCGCGCGCAGGCCCGGGATGTCGGGCAGTTCGTCGCGCAGCCCTGCGGCGAGGACGACGTGGCGGGCCTCCAGCGTCGCGCCGCCGACGAGCCGGACCAGGTACCCGCCGACCTCGCCGGCGTCCACCTGGTCGACCTGACCGTTGATCAGCACCGCGCCGTACCGGGAGATCTCGGTGCGGCCGGTCTCCAGCACTGTGAGCGGCGGGACCCCGTCACGGGAGAGAAAGCTGTGCATGTGGGCCGAGGGAGCGTTGCGGGGCTCCCCGGCGTCGATGACGGCGACGCTCCGGCGGGCCCGGGAGAGCACGAGTGCGGCGTTCAGCCCGCCCGCTCCGCCGCCTATCACGATGACGTCGTACGAGGTTCGGTTGGTTGTGTCGTTGATTGCGCCAGTCATGGCGATCACCTCCGTCGCAAGAGTGCGTCTGAGGTGGCATCACGAGCAATTTTTGTTGCCGTTTCCGGAACACTTGCTTCGACGTTCTCGTTGATCGTCGTGCTGGTCGCTCGGCTGGGTGATGCGGCGTCATCTGGCCGCTTCGGCCGACGACAGCGGAGAAGCATCGGCGGTGCTCGCGTCGCCTCCGGGGAGGGACCCGCCGATGCTTCCGGGTGGTCGGGTTCGCGGCCGGTCACGCCGTGATGGCGCCGTGTCGCGGCCGGGTTCGCGCTCCGTCAGGGGATCGTTGCCGAACCGAGCATTCGGATGCGTGCGGTGTGCGGCGCCTGCTCGATCGCCGGACCGGGGGTCTCGCCGTCACGGACCAGCTGGTCGACGACGGCTGTGCGCAGACGCCCGGGTCCTCGGCACCCGGCTCAGCGGCCGGACAGGGCGAAGCGCAGGGCCAGGGCCGGGCACTGGTTGACCGCCCGTTTGGCGGACAGAGTCAGCCAGACCGGCACGGGTCCCTCGCTGACCACCGGGAAGCCGTACCGGTCGAGCGTGAACAGCTCCGGGGCGATGTCGGCGCACAGCCCGTGCCCGTCGCACAGCGCCCAGTCCACCTTCAGGCTCACCCGGCCGACCTCGGCGGCGCCGGGGTCCGGGCTCCAGGGCACGGTCGGCAGCACTCCGCGCACCCGCCGTCCGCAGCCGGCGCGCTCGGTGTGCGCGCCGACGTCCTCGGCGAAGGCGGTGAGCGCGGACCGGACGAACCCGGCGGAACCGTCGGGGTGGGAACAGGCACCCTGTCCCACCACCGCGGCGGCCAGCCGGCGGACCTCCTCCACCGCACGGGCGCCGCCGGCCACCATCGCGCCGAAGGCCCGCGCCAGCTCAGGCAGTCCGCGCCGGCAGGGGCCGCACTGGCCGGCCGACTCCGCGGCCAGCCACTGGACGATCCGGTGCGCCTCGCCCAGCGGACAGGTGTCCTCGGGCAGCGGGATGACGATCCCGGCGCCGAAGGTGCCGCCGGCCTGCCGCATCCCGGCCCGGGAGCAGGGAGCGGACACCGCCGACGCCGCGTCCAGGAACATGCCGTGGTAACCGCCGACCAGCACTCCTTGACCCGGCCCGGTCCCGCAGGCGTCCAGCACCGTACCGAGCGGGGTCCCGGCGGGGGCCTCCACCACCACGGGCCGCCGGGCGCCCGCCCGGTTGACGGTGAGCAGCACCGTGCCGGGCTCAGCCTCGGGGCCGACGGCGCAGTACGCCTCCGCTCCGATCCGGGCGGCGACGGCCAGTTGGGCGTACGTTTCGGCGTTGGAGAGCAGCGTCGGCAGCCCGTCGACGCCGCCGAGCCCGCCGTCGGAGGAGCGGACCTTGCGGCTCGGCGGCAGGGCGACCAACCCGTTGATGCCACGGATCAGCGAACCGGACTCGCCGGAGACGAAGCGGGCGGGCTGCTGCACGACCCGGATCGGCAGCCGGGCACGGCGTTCCGCGACCGCCGCGGGCATCGAGGTGACGCCCGGGCTGCCCTCGTCCACGCCGACGGCCACGCTCTCGGCGCGTAGCGCCTCGCCGACCAGCAGCGCACCGTCCAGGACGAGGTGCGGGGCGCGGGCGAGCAGCATCCGGTCCTTGGCGCTGCCCGGCTCGCCCTCGGTGGCGTTGACCACGACGGCTGCCGGCCGACGCCGACGCCGGGTGGCGTCGATCACCGCCTGAAGCTTGCGGGCGAAGGGGAAGGCAGCGCCGCCCTTCCCGGTGAGACCGATCCGCTGGGCGAGGTCGACCAGCTCCAACGCGTCGTACCGGGGCAGCGGCCCGTGGAAGGCGAGATGAGCCTCGTAGCCCATCCGGATGTACCGGTCGAGTCCGGCGGTGAGCCTGGGCGGCCCCATCCGGATGACCTCCGGGACGTCCGCGGTGTCAGCCGTCATCGGTTCTGCCAGGGGTCGACGGTGTACCCGGAGGGCTGCGGCTGGATGGGCTGGGACCAGTAGCCGGGGGTGGGCCAGGACGCCACCGCGGACGGGAACTGCGGGCCGGCGTCAGGCGCTTGCGGGTACTCGGGCTGGCCGGCGAACGGCTGGGACGGATACTGCCGGGCATACAACTGCTGGGCGTACAACTGCTGGGCGTACTCGGCCTGCTGCTGCTGTTGCTGCTGCTGGAACGCCGTCTGCTCAGCGAGGTACTGCTGACGGCCGGCGTCGAGCATCGCGTTGAGTTCACCGGTGTCCCAGGCGTCCACCGTGAACTGGGCCTGGTACTGCGCTGGTTGTTGCTGTTGGAACGCCGCTTGCTCGGCCAGGTACTGCTGACGGCCGGCGTCGAGTAGGGCGTTCAGCTCACCGGTGTCCCACTGCCCGGCGGCGGCTGCGTCTACGGGCAGCTGGGAGGATGCCGCGGCAGCCGCGACGGGTTCCGGCGTCACCGCCGGTTGGGCGTCCGGAAGTTCCACGTCCAGCGCCAGCAGCGCCGAGGACTCGCCGAAGACGGGCAGCTGGTCACCGAGCGGCGGGTAGCCCGCCTCCTCGCCGGGGCCGATCAGGTCCACGGCCATCAGGCGGCGGTTGGCGTTGACACCGGTGGTGTTGCGCCCGGCTCCGTACAGGAACTTGATGAGCAGCACGAGTGCCACCGCGGCCATGTTGATGCCGTACGACCACACGACCCAGCCCTTGGCCGGCCGCCCGGCCTCCAGCCCGTGCGCGAGGGCCAGCGGCCACGAGGCGTAGGCGACCCAGTGCAGCGGTCGCCAAAGCCGGGTGAGGCGCGGGTCGTTGGCGAAGCGGCCGCGGAGCGCGCCGGTCACCGTGGCCAGGACCAGCAGCTCCCCGGCGATGGTGCCGACGCCGACCGCGAAGCTGGTGCCGGAAGCGAACGGCACCACGGCCGCCGACGGAGCGGCATGCCCCTCGGCGACCTTGTTGCCGATGTGGATCACCAGCGTCACCACCGCCGCGGTGGACACGGCCCGGTGCAGGGCCTGGACGACCACTCGGTGACGCGGCGTCATCAGCCGTCGTTCGGCCGCCAGCAGGCCGAGTGTGACACTGCCGCTGAGGGCCATCAGCGTCAGCACGCCGAAGAAGAAGTCGACGAACCGGTGCACCGCCTCCGTGCCGCTGCGGTTGTGCACCGTCGCCGGGAGCTCGAGCGCCTGCAGCACCGTGGCGACCACGGCGAGCACCACCACCACGGCGGTGACCAGGACCGGGACCGGTGGCCTCGGCAGCTCCGGTGCCGTGCCGGCGGCCGCCGCGCGAAGTCGCACCGCGGTGTTCCGCGGGGACCGGCGACGTGGCCTTGTCGAACTCTTCAAAGTCTCTCCTCGTCCAGGGGTGGTGGTGGCCCGACAGTCGACGCGGACCGGGTGCCCACGGGCGTGGGTTCCTGATGTCATCGCAGACGGCATCAGGGCCCCCGGGGCGCCGGGGGAAGCTGCGAGAGGACCGGCCGCCTGAATGCCGATGCTCCTCCGGCGGCCGGCGGCCGGCGGGTGGCGGTCTACCAGTGGCTGCCGTAGACCGGCGTGGGGTCATTGCCCGTCGCGGTCGGCATGCCGGTGGGCGGATCGGTCGGCCCGGACGTCAGTACTTCGGTCGGCATACCGCTCGAACCGGTGGTCGGCCGGCCGGGCGGCATGCCGGTCGGCTTGGTGGGGGGCATCCTGCTCGGCTTCGAGGCCGGCATGCCGGTCGGTCCGGTGGTGGGCATCCCGGTCGGCATACCGGTGGGCCCGGACGTCGGCAAGCCGCTGGGCCCGGACGTCGGCATGCCGGATGGTGTGCCGACCGGGCTCGCAGTCGGCACACCGGCCGTGCTGACCGACGGCGCCGGAGCGGCAGGAGGAGCGGCCGTCGGGAGGGTGGGGACGCACGCTGCGGCGAGCAGCGACGTCCCGGCGGCGAGGAGGCCGTACTGCGCCGGCCTGCGGCCGGACGTCCGGCCACCACCGCTGCGGAGACGGAGCGGAGAAGTTCGGAATGAGAGTTTCAAGTCTGCGGTCCTCCGTGGATGAGCAATCCGGTGATTTCCGAGGTGCGGCAGGCTGCGGAGCCGGGCGAACGGGCCCAGGAGGTGAGCCGCGGGCTACGCCCCTACCGGCCGGGCAGCCGGTGATGCGGATCCGACCAGGCATTGCAGAGCGTCCACGACGGCCGGGGGAAGGCAGCCGAGGCGTACCCCGACGCACCGTCGCCTGAAGCGGCACTCACAGGTGCCGCCGATCAGCGGCCACCGGCTTCGCGGTCATCCGGCGGCGGCCAGCGGGAAGGGGGGCTTGTCGTCGGTCTGCGCCGGAGCGGCTGCCTGCCGCACCGGAGACTGGGCCGGCGCAACGGCCGCGGGCCGGACCGGCGTACCGCTCTCCAGTGACGCGGGTGCGGCCGGCTTGCCCACCGTGGCCGGTGCCTGGCGAGGAGGTTCCAGGGCCGCGCCGGGCAGCGGCGTCGCAGGCGTGCTGCCTCCGGCGGTGCCGACGGTGCCGTGGGCCGGGGCCACCGGGCGGAAACGGGAGGCCAGTTGGTGGCTCACCGCTTCGTCGAGAGTGACGGGCCGCTTCGCCTCGTTGGCCAACTCGGATGCGAGGAGCCCGAGTTCGGCGACGTGTTCCCAGCCGAGGCGGACCACGAGGCGCAGCTCGGCGCCTCCGTCGGGGGAGGCTGTGACAGCGGGGATGGCCATGTCGTTCACGAGTGGTCCTTACGGTTCGGGTCGTGGCGAGGACGCGTCGGCAGATGATCGGGGCCACCGGTCCGGAGTGCGCCGGCGTGGGCCCGGACGCCGGCTGCCGGACAGGCCGCGCGATGGCGCGGGCGGGTGACGCGAGCCCGGTGCGGTGATGCCCGTGCCGGGCTGGGTGTGAAGACAGTACGGCCTTCCGACCCGTCGAAACACAGCCGTCGCGGAATTTTTGAATCTGCTAAGGGAGTGCTCATCCCGGGCTCAGACGGTACCGCCCGGGCCGCGCCCAGTACCACGGTGGCGCGACCAACTCCCCTGCAGTTCCGAGGCGTTGGGAAGACCGTCGCCGTGCGGCCGGTGTGGACCTCTTGGCCCACACCGGCCGTGTCGCACCTGAGGTCGACCGCCGGGATCCGGTATGCCTCCGGGTGGGTGCCGGGCAGGTCACCGGCACGTCGGACCGGGACTGCGACGCGGGCCGTCCCGTTCAGTGGCGGGCGGCGAGCAGTCCGTCGGCCAGCCGGTCGGACACCGGGGTGCCCCAGCCGGTGACCTGGTCGTAGCCGGTCTTGGCCCGGAAGTCCTGGTTGCCACCGGAGGTCACGTCGTGGAACGCCGACCGGTAGCTGCCGGAGCGGGCCAGTGCGTACACCTTCGGGTTCACCTCGCCGAGCACTGCCTGGCCCGCGGCCTTGGCCTTCTGGTTGTAGAGCGCGGTGAAGCCGGACCACAGCGGAGCGGCCGCCGAGGTGCCGCCGAAGATCTGCCAGCTCGGGCCGGCCTGCCCCTGGGTGAAGATCGCGAACCCGCTGTTGGGATCGGCGTCGGAGGCGACGTCCGGTACGGTGCGCCCGGTGGCGTTGACACCGGTGCCGCTCTGCCAACTCGGTTTGGCGAAGGCCTTGGAGGTGCCGCCGCCGGCGGTGCTCCAGGCGCTCTCGGCGGAGTAGGTGTTGCCGCTCACCTTGAGGTTGGTGCCGCCGACACCGGTGTTGTACGGGCTGGAGGCCGGGAAGTCGACGGCCTTGACCGAGGAGCCGCTGGTGGAGCGGGTGCAGTCGCGCGAGCCGTCGTCACCGGAGGCGGAGAAGATGCTGATGCCCTGGGCGGCGGCCTGCTTGAAGGAGTTGTTCACGGCGGTCATGATCGAGGTGGTGGTGTCCGGCTCGCAGGAGCCCCAGGAGATCGAGATGACCGAGGCCCTGTTGTCCGCAACGATCTTGGCCGCCATGTCGACCTCGCCCCGGTCGCTGTTGGGCGCCTCGTAGATCAGCTGCTGGGCCTTGGGGGCGACACCGCGCACGATCTCGGAGTCCAGTTCGACCTCACCCTGGCCCTCGCCGGGGCGGGCGTCGTAGTTGGCGCCGTCGACCGAGACGGTCCGCACGGCCGGGCCGGTGAGGCCGAACTTGCGGTCGTACGTGGTCAGGTCGGACGAGCGGTAGCCGTCGAACTCCCAGAGGGCGACCGTGGTGCCGGTGCCGTCGGTGCCCATCTTGTTCAGGTCGTAGGCGCCGTTGTACTGGGTCGGGCCGTAGCCCCTCGGGGCGGCGGCCGGGGTCGAGGCGTCCGGCTTGGCTATTCGGGTGGTGCGGTTGGTGTGGTCGTCCAGGCCGACGATCCCCGCGACGACGTCGGCCAGCTCGGACGGCACCGATGCGGGGGTGTCGTTGGCGTAGAAGGTCCGGTGCTGCACGCCGTCGACGTACGTGCTCTCGTGGGTGCCGAAGGCCGCGGCGATCCGGTCAGCCGCGCCTCCGACGTTGACCACCTGCCGGTTGGCGCTCACCCCGGTCACGGTCAGGCCCTGGGAGGAGAGGAAACGGCTGACCTTGTCCACGTCGCTCTGGGTCGGACCGTATTCGGCGGTGAACTGGTCCGGCGTCAGGTACTTTCCGAACAGCGGATCGCCCGGGGTCGAGACCGCGGTGAGAAACCGGTCGAGGGCGGCGGTGTTGCGCAGCTTGAGGTTGACCGAGACCGCGAGCTGCTGTGCGGCGTTGAGGGCGCCCTGCTTCTGGGAATGGGACACGGCCGGGGACATGGTGTCCGGCAAGGCCGTTCGGGCGGCCGCAGCCTGCGGAGTCAGCGAGGCATTGGCACTCAGCGAGACGGCGGCCAGCGACAGCACGGCCAGGGCGGCGGACAGGGCGAACGATCGGGATCGCACAGACTCCTCCAGACGGCAGGGAACGTTCCGGGTTCGAGAACGTGCGGACGAGCCTTGCAGAAAACCTTTTAAAGGAGGCTTAGGTCTGGTTTATCGCCAGGTGATGGAAAATCACATCGACATTTCCGCAGGCGTCCCACGAAATGGAGCAGGGAAGGCCAGGGCACGGCCACCGGGCTTCCGGCTCTGCCCGGCCGAGCGTCGAGCAGGCTCGGAGTCGGTCTAAGCTCTGGCCGATGAGAACTCGAGTCATTCGCGGTTCGCGACGACGGGTACGTCGCCCGGGGTTCGGACTCGGCGTCGCGGATCGCGGCCGATTTTCGGGACACGGTGAACCCCGTGGATTCCTCGGCGGGAGGTCCACCGCGCGCTTTGCCCCGGCCGGTGTTCCGGTCGTGCCGGGGTCACGTGCCGCTCGGGGACGAGCCGAGCGGCGCAGGGCCGCGCGGCGCGCGGCGCGCCGGAGGAAACGTTCCCGGCTGCGTGAGCTCCCGCTGATCGCGTTGGTGGCACTCGTGCTGGCCCTGCTGCTGAAGACCTTCCTGACGCAGGTGTTCGTGATTCCCTCCGGTTCGATGCAGAACACGCTCGGCATCGGTGACCGGGTCGTGGTCGACAAGCTCTCCCCGTGGTTCGGCGGCCAGCCGCACCGCGGCGACGTGGTGGTGTTCCGGGATCCCGGCGGCTGGCTGGAGACGGGTCGGAAGAACGCCTCTGACGGACCGGTACTGCGCGGGGTGAAGACGGCCTTCTCCTTCATCGGCCTGCTGCCCTCCGACGACAGGCAGGACCTGATCAAGCGGGTGATCGGGGTCGGCGGCGACACCGTGGCCTGCTGCGACGACCACGGCAGGATCACCGTCAACGGCGTCGCGGTGAACGAGTCCTATCTCGCACCGGGCAACGCGCCTTCTCAGCAGACCTTCGACGTCACGGTGCCCGCGGGACGGCTCTGGGTGATGGGCGACCACCGCGACGTGTCCGCCGACTCGCGCTTCCACATGGGGAATCCGGGCCGGGGAACCATTCCACTGACGAGCGTGGTGGGCCGAGCGGTCGCGATCGTCTGGCCGCTCTCGCGGATCCGGCACCTGGATGCACCGGCTGGGCCGTCCGCGCCGCCCTCCTCGGCGGGCCGTGGGCCCGGTCGGCCATCGTCCGGTCTCGATCCGCTCCCGGTGCAGTCCCCGCCCGCTCTGGGCGCGTTGGGCGTCCTCGTGCTCCCCGTCCGGCGACGACGGGGCGCCACCGGCGCGATCCGGCCGACCGCCGGGTGCGCGGCGGCACCACCCGGCTGCCGCATCGGGCCGTCGACCGGGCAGGCCGGCCAGGGGCGAGGTAGCGAGCGGTACGGCACCGGCCGGCGTACTGGTTGAGCGGATCCTTAGGTGACTTTTAGGGGATCTCGCAGTCGGGGGTCCCGGCCTTCTGCACCTCCTACGATCGAACACATCGACGTTCGAGGCAGGTTGAGACCCCTGCTCCACCTGCGGCCCCGAAGCGGACTTCCGAGTCAACCCGAGTACCGGTCCGCGAGCGGCACTTCCCGACGGCCCCTGACCTACCGTCATGGCGCCTTTGTCAGAGGACCTCACATGACCCCACCGTCAGCTCGTCATCGCTCTCGCGGCCGAAGCCGCCGGGTGACCAAGCTCAGCATCGGTCTTGCCGGTGCGCTGAGCGCCGGCGTCGCCCTCCTCGGCGTCTCCTTCGCCGCCACCGCGCCGACCGCGCCGCACGCCGACGGACCGACCCAGCCCAACCCGAACTGCACCCTCAAGATCCCGGCCAACCCGCTCACCGCCCAAGGCCTGGCCACGCCCTACACGTTGGTGGCGACCGATCCGGCCCAGGGCGCCTGCCACGAGTCCAACGCCAACCAGTCGGCGTTCGTCCAGGCCACCGTCCTCGACCCGGCCACCGGCGCGATCTCCGTCTACAGCCCCCTGGTCATCGACAAGGGAACCGCCCCCGCCGCGGCACCCGTCGTCCCGACCCTGCCGGCGAACGCCGTGGTCGGCATCTGGTTCGGCTACAACGGCAACGTCCTGTCCCTGGCCGGCCGCACCGCCTCCGGGAAGTGCGTGGGCGGCACCCCGGGCGGGCAGCCCTTCGGCCAGTTCGCGTACTGCAACGCGCCCGCCTTCTTCACCGCCGCCAACGCCGCGGAAGCAGCGGGCAAGCTCACCGTCCCGCCCCTGGGCACCGCCCGGGACGGCAGGCCCTGCCCGACCACTCGTGACTTCGGTGTGGTCGACCAGGACCAGAGCGACAACGTCACCACCGAGTACCTGTCCACCGCACAGGGCACGACCGCCCAGAGGACCGCGAGGAACCTCGCCGCCCTGCGCGGCGGAGCGACGATGCAACCCGCCGCGCTGCTCAACGGCAGCGACAACCTGCTGCTCGACAACTTCGTCGACCCGGCACTGGGTTGCACCCCGTGGAAGGCCCCCGATCTCGCCGACCCCGGCAGCAAGGTCACCTCACTCGCGCTCAACGAGCTCCAGGCCGCCAAGTACCAGGCGGCGCCCGTCGCGATCGTTCCGCTCAGCGACCCCATGGTCAACGAGAACAACCAGCAGAACCGGAACAAGACCAACCTCTACCGCGCGGGCGTGGACCAGCCCGC
This sequence comes from Kitasatospora sp. NPDC032150, assembly GCF_055579945.1. NCBI lineage: Bacteria > Bacillati > Actinomycetota > Actinomycetes > Kitasatosporales > Streptomycetaceae > Kitasatospora > Kitasatospora sp. NPDC032150. Next base: position 56,189 of record NZ_JBVIMH010000033.1, read on the forward strand.
GCTCAGCGCCGCCGCCAACGGCGACCCGACGGCCTACTGCACCAACCTCACCACACGCGGTGCCCAACGCCTCAACCTCGACAAGCAGTTCACCGCCGCCGTCGCCTCACCCCAGGACGGCCAGAACCTCTTCGACTTCCTCGCCCAGCGCTTCGCCGCCTCCCTCACCAATCTCGGCTGCCAGCAGGCAACACCGACTCCGACACCGACCGCAACCAGCCCCACCCCGACCACCAGGCCCACCGCCACCCCGACCGGCAAGCCGACCCCCACCCGGCCGTCCGGTACCTGCTCCCCGGCGCAGTTGCTCGGCAATCCCGGCTTCGAGACCGGCGAGGCCACGCCATGGACGGCCAGCAACGCCGTGATCGACGATGCTGAGGGAATGCAGCCCCGCTCCGGCAACTGGGATGCCTGGTTGGACGGTTACCGCTCCCGCCACACCGACACCCTCTCGCAGCAGGTGACCATTCCGGCGGGCTGCAGGGCCAGCCTCGGCTTCTGGCTGCACGTCGCCAGCAACAACCCGTCCACCGGCGCCGACACCCTGACCGTCAAGGCCAACTCGACCGCCCTGGCCACCTACTCCAACCGGGACACGGCCGACGGCTATCTGCACAAGACCGTGGATCTCTCGGCCTTCGCAGGTCAGAAGGTGACGATCACCTTCACCGGCATCGAGGCCACGGGCGCCGAGTGGACCAGCTTCGTGATCGACGACACCGCGCTCGACGTCTCCTGACCACTCCGGCGGGCAATCAGGGCGAGGGGCCTTAAGGACGCACCGGCGAGGCCCGGCCGGGCCGGCCGACCAGCCGAGCACCACGCCGTCCGGGCACCGACTCCGGCGGGCGCGGCATCCCGCTGCGCCCGCCGGCCCGTACGCGGTCGGAGGTCGCAACCTTCCCTCACCGCCGACCGATCCCGCCCCGCTGAACGTTCGTTGAGGAACTGCTAATACTCGCCTAAGCTTCCCCGAATCCTGTCCACCGAACGCCGCTGACCAGCGAAGACCAACGATCGCCGGGGCCGTGGCCAACCGGCCGGCCCGGTGTGCCCACCCCTGCCCGCCCGCCGATCCGAAGATGCCCGTCGACCGGCTCCACCCGTCGGCTACGGTGTGCGCCATGACGTCCATCCTTGTCGTCGAGGACGACCCCGCCATTCGAACCTCCCTGATCGAGCTGCTGGCCGGCCATCAGCTGGTGGTGCGCAGTTCCCCGGACGGGTTCGGCGCGCTGCGGGAGGTCGCCCAGTGGCAGCCGGACGCGGTGGTGCTGGACCTCGGTCTGCCGGACCTGGACGGCGCCGACGCGCTGAAGATGATCCGCGGCCTGTCCCAGGTGCCGGTGCTGGTGGCGACGGCGCGGGACGACGACGCCGAGATCATCAAGCTGCTCAACGCGGGGGCGGACGACTACCTGGTCAAGCCGTTCTCCGGCGGACAGTTGCTCGCCCGGCTGACCGCTGTCCTGCGTCGCTGCGCGGGGCCGACCCACACGTTCGGGCCCGGGGGCGGCGGGGCCCCCGGTGACGCGCCCGGTGCGAACCACGGGCCGCTGGTGCTGGGCGAGCTGCGGATCGACCCGCTCGCCCGTACGGTTCACCTGGCCGGCCGGGAGATCGGCCTGACCCGCCGCGAGTTCGACCTGCTCGCGTTCCTGGCGCTGAACGCCGACCGGGTGGTCTCCAAGCGGCAACTGCTCGCCGAGGTGTGGCGGCAGCCGTACGTGGACGAGCAGACCGTGGATGTGCATCTGTCCTGTCTGCGCCGGAAGTTGGGCGAACGCGCCTCCCGGCCGCGCTTCCTGCACACCGTCCGGGGCGTCGGGGTGAAGCTGGTGTCGCCCCGGTGAGATCCGCCCCTGGTCGCTCGGCCGCGACCGGTCCCCCCGCTTCCGTGCGACGCCCCCCGCCGAGGGTGCGCAGCCCCGGACGCATCGGTGTCGACCTGGTGCCGCCCGTCCTTGCCACCGGATGCGTGCGACGCACGCAGGGACCGCGAGGCGCCGGGCGGTACCGGACACGTCAAATGGGCGAGATCGCAATGGAGATGACTGCCCGTCCGGGCGACGTCGATTCCGAGGATTACCGACCGGAACCCGTTCGCGAATACGGCTATGATGTGCGCCCATGATTTCCCTCCTCTCAACTACGGAGGCCTGTGCCGCCCTTGCCACACGCGGTTGGCGCGGCGCCGATCGAGATCTCCCGACGCGAAGACGCGAACCGGGGAAATCCGCTGCGATTGAGGGAATCACCCGGTCGTGCACGATGACTCCCGATGCGGACGGGCGTCCGCACGTCCAGGACGGCGCCGTCGCGGCCATCGGCCGAAGGCCGCCTCGCGGCCCGGTGCCGGCGGCAGCCCGGTGAGGGCCACGCTCGCCACGGTCGCGCTGGTGGTGACGGTCATGGTCACCGTGTCGTTCCTCGTCCCGCTGGCCCTGCTCCTGCGCACCCAGGTCCAGACCCAGGCGATGCTCGCCGCCGAGCAGCGCGTGGCGACCGCGGTGCCGCTGCTGACACTGGCCCCGCATCAGGCCGATCTCGCCCAGGCGGTGGCCCGCACCGACACCGGACGCCAGCTCTGCATCCACCTGCCCGACGGCCGGCAGGCGGGCATCGCCCATGCCGGCACCGACCTGCTGAACCGGGCGGTGCGGGGCAGGACCGCACTGACCGGCGAGGTTCCCGGCGGCCGGGACTATCTGCAACCCGTCCTGCTCGAGCACGAGCAGGTCGCCGTCGTCGAGGAATTCGTGCCCGATGCGGAACTGAACCGAGGCCTGGACCGGGCCTGGACCGTCATGGCGCTGCTCGCCACGGCCCTGGTCATCGGATCGGTGCTGGTGGCCGACCGGCTCGGAGCCCGCGTGGTACGCGCCTCGCGCAACCTGTCCGAGGCCTCGGCCGCCCTCGGCGCAGGCGACCTCGACATCCGGGTCGAGCCCACCGGCCCGCCCGAGCTCAGGGCGGCCGGTGATGCCTTCAACGCCATGGCCGACCGGGTCAGGCAACTGCTGGCGACCGAGCGGGAACTGGTGGCCGACCTGTCGCACCGGCTGCGCACCCCCATGACCGCACTACGCCTCGCAGTCGAACGGATCGGCCCCACCCCGGCCGCACCCCAGCTGTCGAAGGCGGTCGAGCAACTCGAGTCCGAACTGGACGCGATCATCGTCGCCGCCCGCACACCGCTGTCCACCAGGCCGGTCGGGGCCGAGCCCGGCGTCGCGCCACGGGACGCGGGCACCGGACGGCTCGGCCCAGCCCCCGGCGAGCCGTGCCAGGTGTCCGAGGTCGCCGGTCACCGCGTCGGCTTCTGGGCCGTCCTCGCCGAGCAACAGAGCCGGATCTGCGTCTTCGAGACGACGGACGAACCAACGCCGGTTCAACTGCCGGACGATCACGTCGCAGCCATGGTCGACGCCTTGGTGGGCAACGTGTTCCGGCACACCCCCGACGGCACCGGTTTCGCCGTCAGCGTGCAGCGGACCGCCCAGAGCGTCGTCCTGGTGGTCGAGGACAACGGGCCCGGCATCGCGGACCCGGTCGGCGCGCTGTCCCGAGGGGCCAGCGGCGCCGGATCGACCGGCCTCGGGCTGGACATCGCGCGCAGCGCGGCCGAATCGACCCGCGGGCACCTTCACATCGGTCGCAGCCCCCTTGGTGGAGCGCGGGTGGAGGTGGACCTCGGCCTGGCGGCCGAGAACAGGCGGACCCTCGGCCGCCCGTGGCGCAACCGCCGTCGCCGAGCGCAGAAGGCGCCCGGCCGACGCGGCTGAGAAAACCGGGGCAGATCGAGGCCCGACTCCACTTCGGCGCGCGGGCCGATCAAAAAGGCGGGGAAATCAATTACTGACGAAACGTCTTACAACTCTTTCTTTCGCTGATGATTCATCATCTTCCGCCGGAAGCAAGCAGGCTGGTAAGTTCCCCTCCAATCGGCGTCCGCTACCGGAGGACCTGACCGCGCCGAAGTCCGGAGATCCGCCGGAACGTCCCGCCGTGAATACCGATACTCACGACGCCAGGCAAGGTGCCTCACCCACGGCACTCTCCGCCCGCCCGCGCCACCCCGGACTCACCGTTGCGCCCGGAGCCGAGCAGCGAGCGTTCGACCACATGCCTGCCCGCCGGCATGCTCAGGAGTGAAGATGCCACATTCGGGGACCGTGACAATCCCTGAAGCCAGGTCCGCCGACCGGATCCCGGACAGTCGACGGCCGGCCGGACCCACTGCCACTCAGCCGACGCACCGCCACCAGGACGCGGTACTGGCCTACGCCCGCTCGTGCTGCGCCGACGGACGCGCCGCGCAGGAGCTCGCTGACGAGGCGTGGCAGCGGGCAGGGGAGGCCGGTGATCCCGGTGTCGGCGTGGCGCAGAGCCGCCTGCGCTTGCTGGCCGAGGTGAGGAGGACGGCGGCCGGGTGGGCCGACACGGGACGTGGATCGGCGCTGAGCGCGGCCTTCACCGCCTGGCTCGCAGATCTTCCCCAGCCGGCCGAGGGCGAACCGTCGGCACGCGCGGCGCTCGCCGCAGCGGAAGCAGACTCGCTCGTTCTGCGTGCGTTCCGGAGCCTGCCCACGGCGCGGCAGGACGAGCTGTGGCAGCGCCTTGAGGACGCCGCCGGGCCGTCCGCCCGCACGTCGCACGCCGGGACCCCTGCCTGGCAGAGTCTTCAGGACGAGTGTCTCAAGGTGTACGCCTCCCGGGTGCCCCAACGCGCCTGCCGACACCTCGCCGCACGGCTCGGTGACCACGTCCAGCAGGCCACCGGCAGTGAAACGAGCGACCTCGACCGCCACCTCGCCGGGTGCGACAGCTGCAGAAGGGCCCGGGCGGACCTGGAAGCCATCCGCACCTGGCAGCGGCCCGCCCTGCTCAAAGCGCTGGTGCTGTGGCCTGCGGAGCCAACGGCCACGGCCCCCGCACCTGAGCAGGAGCCCGGCGACCCGAAGCCCGGCGTCCGCGACCGGAGCCGACGCCTGCCCCGACCGCCAGGCACCGGCAGGCGAACCGGCCGGCGCGTGCTGATCTCGCTCGCCGCGGTAGGTGCAGGTGTCCTGGCCGCACTCGCCGTCGCCGCCGTGCTCCTCGCCACGGTGGAGGGCGCCGGAGAACACCCGCAGCCGGCCGGCGCCCCGACACTGTCCGCTCCCGACAGGTCACTGCCGACCACGGGCATCGACGGCACGCCCCCGGAGATCGGTTCGGCGGCGATGTCCTCCGATCCGCCGGCCGCCTCCGCCTCGGCCGCCCCACCCGCCGGTGCCACCGCCTCACCCACGCAAGCGGCGGCCGCCACACCCACCGGCGATACCAACTCGCCCACGCAGCCGGTCGTCGGGCTCCCACTCGTCAACCAGGGCTCGGGGCTCTGCGTCGACATCACGACTGCCACACAGGCTGCCGGCCCGCTGCAGCTCCAGCTCCAGCAGTGCACCGGCCAGGCCACCCAGCGCTGGCAGCGAGTACCGGCCGGTCAGGACAGCTACCAGCTGCGCAACACCGGCACCGGTGCATGTCTCGACGGCACCGCCGCGGGCGGAAACAGCGTCACGGTCACCCTCCAGGCGTGCCGGTCGGATTCCAGGAACGCCGAGCAGCTCTGGCGGTTCGCACCGGACGCACAGGCGGACGCATTCCGCCTCCTGTTCCTTCCACCGGTACCCTCCAGCGACTATCCCGCGCACCTGCTGGGCCCGCAGGACTGGTCGAAGGCGAACCCGCCGCACATGGGATCGGTCCTGGTGCACCTGCCGAACTACTACAACTCCGACAACTTCCTGTTCACCATGGGGTGACCGGGCACCTGCCCGGTCACCGGGGTGCCGGAACGCGTCGAGCGTGCCGATCCTCCGGCAGCTTCGCCCGTGGTGACGGTCAGCGGTACCCGGTCTGGTCGGCGGGCTCGCCGCGCTCCTGGACTTCGACCAGGTACCGCCAGCAGTCCGGCCTGCTGCCGTCCCGGTCGGTGAAGCCGTAGACGTCGGCGAGTTGTCCGCTCGACAGCGACTGCCCGTTCCAGCGGCTGACTTCGGGATCGGCGGCCAGGGCGGCGACGGCGCGCCCGACGTAGTACGGGCTCTCGGAGATGCCGAAGTGCGGCTCCTGTTCCAGGGCGTCGCGCCAGGTCGCCTCGGTGACGCCGAAGTGGTCGAGCATGATCTCGGACCGCATCCAGCCGGGGGTGAGCGCCACCGCGGTGGCGCCACGCGGCCCGACCTCGTGGCCGAGAGCGAAGGCCATGCGCAGCACGGACGACTTCACGAGGTCATAGAAGAGGGAGTTGCGGTAGTGGTCACGGTTGTACTCGACGGTGCCGTCGGTCATCTCGACCACCAGGCCGCCCGGACGCCGTAGCAGCAGCGGCAGCGCGAAGTGGCTCGTGATGGCGTGTGTGTCGACCCCGAGTCGCAGCAGCCGCAGCCCGTTGTCGAGATCGTGCTCCCAGACGGGGGTGTCCCACCCGAAGAGGTGCTCACCGCCCCAGACGTCGTTGACCAGGATGTCCAGCCGGCCCTGCTCGGCGTCGATCCGCTCCACGAGGGCGCGGACCTCGTGCGGGACCAAGTGGTCGGTCGGGACGGCGATTCCGCGCCCGCCGGCCGCGGTCACCAGGTCGGCGGTGTCCTCGATGGTCTCCGGGCGGTTGCACTCCGAGCGCCGCTCACGGGTGGTACGCCCGGTCACGTACACCGTCGCCCCGGCGGCGCCGAGCTCGACCGCGATTCCCCGCCCCGCCCCGCGCGTCGCTCCCGCGACGAGTGCGACCCTGCCGTTCAATGCCGCTGCCATGCGTTCTCCCACCCTGGTTGCTGTCGGCTCGGTGCCCGAACCAGCGGACGCCGATCCATTCTGCTACTACGGCGTGGCCGGGGCGTCGCGCCGCTCATCCCTCGGAGATCCCGCTCCGCCTCCTCCAGCGTCGTCGGACCCGCCGAGTGAACGCACGCCGACGAGGCGCCGCCGCCGGTGTGGCCCGGCTATCCGTCGAGCATATCCAGCACTTCTCGCTGATAGCGACGCGATGCCCGGCCCCCGCGACCCGCGGGGGCCGGGCATCGCAGATCGGCGCTTGGCAGCTTCCTGGTGGCGGCTTGAAGCATCCGACGGCCACTACACCGCGACCGCGACGTATCCGGCACTCACCGCCACCACCGGAGCGGTGTCCCTGAAGGTCGAGGCCCATGCACGTCCGCGCCAGGCCACACCCCCGGCAGGAACCGGCGTCCTGAGCCAGGCGCCGACGCCATCGGCCGCGTAGGCGACGGTTGTCGGCGCGCTACGGGGCCGACGGGACCGGTTCATTCCGGTGGCAGGGGTGGAAGCGGGCCAGGTAGGCCATGGTGGGGCCGTGTCGTGTCTCCAGGTGGAGGCCGGAGGCGTCGGCGAGGCGGTGGAGTCGGCTGAAGGGGATCCAGTGCCGGTCGAAGAACTCGCCCACCACGAGCCTGCCGGTCGGCGCGAGTACCCGGGCGGCCTCACTCAGGACCTGGTCGGGTTCGGGGATCTCGCCGAGTGCGGTGACGAGATAGACCGCGTCGAAGGTCCTCTCATCGAAGGGCAGGGTCCGTGCGTCGGACTCGGTGGCGGTGATGTTCGTGATGCCGCGCTCTTCGGCACGACGGGTCACGTGGTCGAGCATCTCCGGCTGGATGTCGACGATGTCGAGCCGTCCCTCCGGGCCGAGCTGTGGCGCTATGTGCAGGGACTGCAGGCCGGTGCCGGGGCCGATCTCCAGGATCCGTTCCCCGGGCCGGGGGCGGAGTATCTCGTCGAGACGCCCACAGGTCAGGTAGGGCAGGGAGATGTCGAGCAGGCCTCGCTGGGCGTACGGGTAGGGCGCCTTGTCGCCGAACCACCAGGCTGCCGCCGCGGCGCCGCCGGCGGCGGCCAGTCCCCAGCGGGTACGGCGAGCGGTCAAAACAGTCATGATCTCTCCAGGGAACGAAATCGGTAAGAAGCACAGGTGCTGCGAGGTCGGCCGAGATCTGAGCGTGGGAGCGTTCGGATGGCCAGGACGAAACAGACGACCGCCAGGGGCAGCTCGGGGAAGACCGCCATGGCCACCGCCACAGCCCGGTCCCCACCTGGTGCGGCCGTGGCGACGTCGAACCAGGCGTCCACCACCGGTAGCGGCGCGGTCGCGGCCGCCGCCAGGCAGCCGCGGGGGTCACGTCGTCTGAGGAGCATGCCGGTGGTGATCAGGCTGAGCGCCTCCAAGCTGTCGAATCCCGCCCACGCCGTCGACCAGTGCGCGGCCACCGCCGTGGCCGGCAGCCCGAACGCCAGCACGAACAGCCACGGGACCAGCGCCAGACCGGAACCGATCAGCACGAACGCCGGCCAACGCGGCCCGGGCCGCCGCGCCGGGCGGCCGGGACCGGCGCGCTGGAAGGACATGAAGGTGCTCATCGGCCGGCTTCCCGGAGAGCCCCGCGGTCCGTCGCACCGGCCCCCGCAGGACGGTACGGGCGGACCAGCCCGACGGCCGCCAGCGCGGTGACGGCGAGGAGACAGAGCCAGGCGAAGGCGTCGCCGATCAGGTCGTACACGGTCGTGACGCCGCGCGTCGGCACGTACGCCACGGTCGTCTGCCGGTCGGTCGTGAAGTAGTCCGCGGTGGCGAGGACGTGCCCCCGGTCGTCGAAGGCGACGGACAGACCGTCGGAGTCCTGGCGCACCAGCTCCAGCAACAGCTGGCGCACGTCCTCGGCCGAGCTCGAGTCCAGCGCGCCGGTGGGCTCGTCGGCCAGCAGCAGCGCCGGCCGGTTCATCAGGGCCCTGGCCACCGCCACCCGCTGCCGCTGACCACCAGACAGCCGCTGCGGATAGGCCTTGACATGCCGCTCGATACCCAGCGAGCCGAGCAGCTCGACGGCCCGGCGCTTCGCCTCACCCTTGCCCATCCCGGCCAGCTGCGCCGGAACCATGACGTTGTCCAACACCGTCAGGTCATCAAGCAGATTGAAGAACTGGAAGATCATGCCGATCGAGGCCGGCGGTACTTCGCCGAGCCGGCCTCACCGAGCTGGTCGACGCGCGTGCCGTTGACCGTCACGGTGCCGCTGGAGGGCTTGTCCAGACCGGCGATCAGGTTCAGCAGCGTGGACTTGCCGCTGCCGGAATGGCCGAGGATCGCCACGCATTCACCGGACGCCACGGACAAGGTCACACCGGCTAGCGCGGGCGGGCCGTCGTCATATTTCTTCGTCGTGTCGCGAAGATCGATCATCGGTGCGTTCGTCATGGTCACGAACCTACGAACAGAGCGTGATCCGTCGCGTCGGCCGGTGGATGTCACCGTTCCCCAGGCCGTCGGCCCGGGGGTGTACCCCGCGTACATCCCCGGGGCGACGCGCAGAGCCGAAGCCGCTGAATACGATCTCCGCATGGAAGAGCTTCTCCAGCGTCTCCCGACATCGAAGCGCGTGACCTGGCTGAGGTCACAGGCCGTGGTGTTGGCCACCGCCTGCTTTTACGCGCTGATGCTCTGCTTTACGATGCCGGTCCCTGAGGTTAGGCACTTCGACGGCCTGTTCTGGTTTCCCGGCCTAGGGCCCTTCCAGACGATCGGTCTGTGCGTCGTGCTCGCCCTTCCGGTTCTGCTGGTGCACCGTCTGCCGGCGGCAGTCTTCGCGGCGGTCCTGGGCGAATTAGTCCTCAGCGACATCTTCGGCGCGCGGCCCTTGACCGTGTTCGTCCTGCTCGTCGCCTTGGGCGGGTACCTCGCCGTCCGGCGGCCGAAGGCTGCCGCCGTCGGCTCCGTCGCGGCCGTCGCGACCGCGTTCGTCAACTTCACCCACGTCAACCCCGAGGGCTCCGTCGGCGACGCGGCCCAGTGGGCCGGGCAGTACGCGTCGTGGCTCGCGGTCGCGTGGGTTATCGGGGGGGTGTATCGCAAACGCCGTGAATACCTCGAAGCCCTGCACGAGCAGAGGGCGGCCCGCGCCGTCGTGACCGAGCGGCTGCGGATCGCCCGCGAACTGCACGACAGCGTCGCGCACAGCATCGGGATCATCACGGTGCTGTCGGGAGCGGCGGCGCGGGTCGTGGACACCAAGCCCGAGCAGACGCGGCAGGCGCTGACCGGCATCGAGTCCACCAGCCGCCAGACGCTGCTCGAGCTGCAGCGCATGCTCGGGGCGCTGCGCCGCGCCGAGCCGGACGACGCCATGCCGCAGGCCGCTCCGCTGGCGCCGGCCGGCAGCCTGGCCGACGTCCCGCGGCTCGCCGAACGCACGGCCGACGCCGGGGTGCGGGTCCACGTGGCCTGGCGGGGCGAGCGGCGTCCGCTGCCGCCGGAGATCGAGCTGTCGGCGTTCCGGATCGTCCAGGAGTCGCTGACGAACGTGGTGCGGCATTCCGGTGCGCGGACGTGCCGGGTCGCGGTGGGTTACGAGCCGACAGGAGTGACGATCGAGGTGGTGGACGACGGGGACGACGGTCCCGGCGAGCCCGGCCGTCCGAGGCCCTCGGCGGCGGCCGGCGGGAGCGGCCTCGGCCTGCTCGGCATGCGCGAGCGAGTGACGTTGCTGTCGGGCCAGTTCAGCGCGGGCCGGCGTCCGGAGGGCGGATTCCGGGTGACGGCGAGGCTCCCGGCATGAGCGTGCGGGTACTGCTGGTCGACGACCAGCCGCTGATGCTGCTCGGGCTCGGGATCCTGATCGGCGACACCGCCGACCTGGAGGTGGTCGGCGAGGCCGGCGACGGCCGCGAGGCGGTGCGCCTGGTACGTGAGCTACGGCCGGACGTCGTGGTGATGGACATCCGGATGCCGGGCATGGACGGGATCGAGGCGACCCGGCAGGCGACCGCCGAGCCGGACCCGCCCAAGGTGCTGGTGCTGACGACCTTCGACGACGACGAGTACGTCTACGGCGCACTGCGCGCCGGGGCCAGCGGATTCCTGCTCAAGAGCATGGCCCTGGACGCGATTCTGGACGCGATCCGCGTGGTGGCGGCCGGCGACGCGTTGATCGCGCCGAGCGTCACCCGACGGCTGATCGCCGACTTCGCCGGAACCTCCGCCACCCCCGCGGCCCCCGCACCGGACACCGAGCCCGCCCAGGACTCACGTCTCATCACGGGGATCACCGACCGGGAGCGCGAGGTGCTGGCACTGGTCGGGCAAGGGCTGTCGAACGGTGAGATAGCCGAGCGGTTGGTGATCAGCGTGGCGACGGCGAAGACCCATGTCGCGCGTCTGTTCGCCAAGCTCGAGGCCCGGGACCGCGTCCACCTGGCGATCATCGCCTACGAGAACGGACTCACGCCGGGTAGACGGTAGGGCAGGGTGAGAAGAACGATCGCCGACCACGAGTTCGCCGCGTTCGCCAGATGCGCGAGCTACCCACCTGGCCGCGGCGGGATTCGGGCCGAGGTTGTTCAGGAAGTCACGGACTGGTGCGGGTGTCGAGAGCGTGGTAGCCCGCTTCCGGGGTCGAGGAGGATCGGACCGAGGAAGAACCTTTAGCAAGGTCAGCGCCTTGTACGTGCTTCATCGCTGTTTCACTGGCGTGTTCGCGCGCTGTCTCAACGAACCGACCTGAGAAACGCGCCGCGCGGTTCGTGAAGATCCACGCGCTCCGGCCCGTCCAGCGCTATTCCACTGTCCGATCCTCTCAACCCCGATCGTGACCGGCCGTCGGCGAGTTTGCGCAGCCAGCCGCGGTCGGCGAGCTTGGTCGGTTGTGCACGAAGCGGCTCCAGCTTGCCCCGGACGCCGACAGGAAGGCCGAGTATCTCGCCGACCCGACGGACCGTGACCGGCCGATGAGCTCGTAGTCCGGCGGGCGCGCCGGGGCCGGAGCCACCACGAACCGCCCTGACGGACGATCTACACCACAGACACCCGCCCACGACCAGTACGAATACCCATGAACCCTGACACACCAGCACGCTGACCAGCCACTTCAAGATGGTGGATCTTCATCGAGTACATCCGCCACGGCACCGTCTCAATCATCGCCGCCCTGAACGTCCACACCGGCCCAAGTCCTCACCGAGCGCATCGACCGCAACAACGCCGGCACCTCCATCGGCTTCCTACGCCAACTCGACGAGTCCATCCCCGCCGGCACCAGCATCCACCTGGTCATGGACAACGGCCCATCCCACGTCGCGAAGAAGACGAAGGCCTGGCTGGCCATCCGTCCCCGCTTCAACATCCACCACACCCTGAAACACGCCGGCTGGCTCGACCAAGTCGAGCTGTTCTCTCCACCCTGGCCCGACGTCTACTACGCCGCGGCCAGTTCGCCTCCCGCGACGAACTGGCCGCGGCCATCGGCACCTTCGTCTTGGCCTACGACGAACACGACGTCAAGCCCTACCGCCGGACCTACGACGGCAGCCCGCTCGAAGCCGCATGAACCCCCGAAGGATCAACGCGGCGCTCCACTAGGGCTGGAAGAGTACTTCCGGATTGTTCGGCGAGGGGCCGTCCAGCAGCGGACTGTGGATCCCCTTCAGCGTCTGGTCGAAGAACGCCGTCACGTACTCGCGGGTGATCACCACCCCGCGTTCCGGGGAGAGGGGCGGCGTCGGGAACCCGGCCTCCTCCTCGAGCAGGTCCACGTCGGTGAAGCTGGGGTGGTTGGCGCCGGTGACCGCCAGCCACTTCTTGTAGCCGCCGAGGGCGGCCCAGGCCTGCCCCCAGTTGTCGCCACCGCCGGCCGAGAGGTTGTCGGCCGCACCCAGCATGAGGAACGGCCGGTTGATCTGGCCGGGCAACGGGGCCGGGTGGAAGGTGCCGTCCATGTTCACTCCGGCCCGTACTCGCGGGTCGGCGATCATCGTGGTGGCGGCCGCCGCTCCGCCGATGGAGTGTCCGGCCATGCCGATCTCGTGCTTGTCGATGAGGTGTGTCAGGCGCCACGCGGTATTGCCGTGCGTCAACTGGTCGATCACGAAGGACACGTCCAGCGCGCGGCTTGCGGCGACGGAGTCGAAGTCGAGCGTTTCCGGGTGGTCGCAGATCGCGCACGGCGGCGTCTGGCCGTCCGCCAGCGTCTCGCCGCTGTCCTCGTAGGTGTGGCCGACGAGCGCGACGACGTAGCCGTGACTGGCCAGGTCGGTTGCGAGCGAGGTGAGCACCATGCGCGGGTCCCCGAACCCGGGTGAGAGGACCACCAGCGGATGCTTGCCCCTCTGTGGCCGCGCGCCGTCGAAGGCGTGAGTGGTGACGCTGGAAAGGTTCTGCGGGGTGATGCCGGAGCTCGCCGGTATCTTCGCGTGCTGGATGTGTCCGGCTGCCTCGCCGAGGGTCATGTAAGGGGCCGGGGTCCCGGTCCCTGGGACGGCGGGGTAGACCATCGTGACGGTCAGTTGGCGGGGGCCGGATGACGGCACCCACGGGTCGGGACGGCTCGCGTCGGTGAGGTGGATGACGTCCTCGCCGGCGGCGTAGGGGCCGGTCGGCGCGGGGAGGGTGCCTTGGAAGGACCGTGTGGGCGCGGTGGCCGTGGCCGCGGCCGGTGCGGTGTCGAACGCGTGTGTGGCCACCGGTGTGGCCGACGGTGTGGTCGTGGCGGCGAACCCGGTGCCGGTTCCGGTGACGAGGGCGGCGAGCGCCAGCGCCGCGACGGCGCTGATACGGCGATTGCGTTTCATGGGATCGACGCTAGGTTTCGCAGCTCCGTATCGAATCAGCCCATGGATGCAAACATTCTGGTGTCGTTGGTAGCCCCCGCGAGGTACCGGAGTCATCCGCCGGGAGTATGTCGTGCGGCGCGGGGTTCCCACACTGAGCTACTTCGACTTCTCGATCTCGGCGGGTGACACCACCCTGAGAACCGCCGAAGCGTGCCGGATTTCTGCTTTGCTCGTTCCCACGGCCCGCACAGCGCTAGCGTTGGGTCCCGTGATCGTATGGCTCAACGGCACCCACGGCGTAGGCAAGACGACGACCAGTACAGTCGTGCAGCAGCTGATCCCGGATTCACGGGTGTTCGACGCCGAGAAGGTCGGCGAGACGCTCATGGACATCACGCCGGGGCTGCCCGAGACGGACAACTTCCAGCACTGGGCGCCGTGGCGACCGCTCGTGGTCGAGACCGCTCGCCGCGTGCTCGACTACACCGGGGGTACTCTGGTGATGCCGATGACTGTCCTGGTCGAGGAGTACTGGCGCGAGATCAGCACGGGTCTCGCCGAACATGCCATTCCGGTACGGCACTTTGTTCTCCACGCCGACCAGGAGACCCTCCGCGGGCGCATCGCAGGGGACACTGTTGTTGGTCCCAACTCCTGGTTCCGCCTCAAGTACCTTGAACCTTACGCCGAGGCGGCCCGCACGTGGCTCCACGGCGAGGCCGAGGTCGTCGACACCACGCACCTCACGCCCGCCCAGGCCGCCTTGCAGATCGCAGAGGCCGTCAAGAGTTGAGGTCCACCCGCTACGCGAAACAGGCGCAGGTGGTAACTGGGCTTGATTCGCTTTGACGGACACCCCTGATCAGGGGCTTCCCGGCCGGACGGGGGCGGAACCGCCTGCGGATCCGCCCCCGTCCGGCACGCCGTTCGACGCAGGCCCTCCCGGTCGTGCCTTCCTATGCGGCGAGCTGCCCGCGGTACCGGAGCAGCGCCCGTGGGCTGTTCCAGCCGAGCACTCCCACCACGCGGCCCTCCCGGAGGTAGCGGGCGACGAACCTGCCCGCCTGCGGATCGCCGTCGACGACCTCGACCCGGGCATCCGGGAGAGCCCAGCCGTGTATCTGGATCTTGGTGTCGTACTGGTCGGTCCAGCCGAAGGGGATCGGCGCGTACGGGGTGGCGCCGTCCGGGCCGGAGAGGAGGTTCCTGGCCGCGGCGATGGCCTGCTGGGTGGCGTTGGTGCGCTGCTCCAGGCGCACCCGGCCGCCTGCCGCCGGGTGCGGCCAGTTGGCGACGTCTCCGGCCGCGTAGACGCCGGGGGCGGCCTGGCACGTGGGATCGCAGAGCACCCCGTCGCCCAACGGGATTCCGGAGTCGGCCAGCCAGTCGGTGGCGGGCACCGAGCCGATGGCGACCACCACCACGTCGGCCGGCAGGCGAGTGCCGTCGTCGAGCACCACCGTGGTGACCCGGCCGTGCTCACCGGTCAGCTCGGAGACCCGGCGGCGCAGGTGCAGCCGGACACCCTGCCGCCGGTGCAGGTCGGCCACCAACTCGCCCAACTGCGGCCCTACTTGTAGGGCCAGCGGGGTGGCGGCGCAATCGACCAGGTCGACGTCGAGTCCACCCCGGCGCGCGGTGGCGGCGATCTCACTGCCGAGGAAGCCGGCACCGATCACCACGGCCCTGTTCCCGGGCAGGAGTTGATCCCGTAGCGCGAGCGCGTCGTCCAGAGTGCGCAGCACATGGACACCGGCCAGGTCGTGGCCGAAGGGCAGGCGGCGGGGACGCAGTCCGGTGGCGATGACCAGACCGTCGTAGCCGAGTCGCTCGCCGTCGGCCAGGGTCACGGTACGGGCGACCGGGTCCAGGCCGGCAGCCCGGCAGCCCGATCGCAGCTCCAGCCGGAGCCGTTGGAGCTCGGTCTCCGGGCGCAGGGTGGTCTCCGGGGGTTGCCAGTCGCCGGCCAGCAGCTGCTTGGACAGCGGCGGCCGGTCGTAGGGCAGGTGCGGTTCCTCGCCGACCAGGGTGAGCCTGCCGGTGAAGCCTTCGCGCCGCAGGGCGTCGGCCGCCGTGAGCCCGGCGGCCGACGCGCCCACCACGAGGATGTGGTCCAGGGAGGGCACTACCCGGCCACCTCGATGGCCATCGCGGGACAGCGGGCAGCGGCCTCCCTCACCCGGGCCGCCAGCTCCTGCGGCGGATCGGCGTCGAGCAGGACCACGATGCCGTCCTCCTCGCGCTGGTCGAAGACCTCGGCCGCGGCGAGCACGCACTGGCCGGCGCCCACGCACCTGTTCTCGTCTACGGTGATGTTCATCGGGGTTCGACTCCTTCTCTCCCGTCGCCTACCAGGTCACGGGCAGTTCGTGGACGCCGTAGACGATCATGTCGTCGCGCATCGGGATCTCCTCCACCGGCACCGCCAGCCGCAGGGTCGGGAACCGGTCGAACAGGGCCGTCAGGGCGGCCTTCAGCTCCACCCGGGCCAGCTGCTGCCCGAGGCACTGGTGGATGCCGTGGCCGAAGGCGAGGTGCGGACGGTAGGACCGGTGCAGGTCCAACCGGTCGGGATCGTCGGGGAACTGGGCCGCGTCACGGTTGCCCGACTGGAGGGCGGCGACCACGGTCGTCCCGGCTTTGATCTGGTGCCCGTTCAGCTCCACGTCCTCGCTGGCCGTGCGGCGGATGCCGAACTGGATGACGCTGAGGTAGCGCAGCAGCTCCTCGACGGCGCCGTCCATCAGCGACGGATCGGCGCGCAGGGCGTCCAGCTGGTCGGGGTTGCGCAGCAGGCACAGGGTGCTCAGCGCGATCATGTTGGCGGTGGTCTCGTGCCCGGCGATCAGCAGCAACCCCCCGACGCCGACCAGCTCCTCGTCGGTGAGCTCGCCCGAACGCGCCAGACCGCTCAGGATGTCGTCGCCGGGCTCGGCGCGCTTGGCGAGCACCAGGCGGTGCATGAAGCGGTTCATCCCCTGCCGCGCCCGCTGGACCTCCTCGGGGTCCGCGTCGATCCGCAGCAGCATGGCCGAGTTCCGCTGGAACTCCTCCCGGTCGGTGTAGGGCACGCCGAGCAGCTCGCAGATGACCAGCGAGGGGATCGGCAGTGCGAAGGACTGGACCAGGTCGACCGGGCCCTCGGTGCCGGCCATCGCGGCCAGCTGCTCGGCCACGATCTGCTCCACGGCAGGGGTCAGCCGCTGCATCCGGCGCACGGTGAACTGACCGGTGAGCAGCCGCCGGAACCGGGTGTGCTCCGGCGGGTCCGTCATGATGAACATCCCCGGGGCGGGCGGCGGCACCGGCGCGTCCTGCGGCACGTCCCCGCCGATCCGGATCTGCCGGCGGCGGGAGCTGAACCGCGGGTCGGAGAGGACGGCCCGTACGTCCTCGTACCGGGTGACCAGCCAGCCGGGCAGGCCGTCGGGCAGGGTCACCGGTGCGACCGGCTCCTCCTCCCGGAGCGTCCGGTACTCCGGCGGCGGGTCGAACGGGCAGGTCCGCGCCATCGGCTGGGTCCTGGTGGCGGGCTCGGTTCCGGTCATGAAGAGGTCCTTTCCTGCAGGTCTTCGGGCTGCGACTTCGACCAAACCCCACCCCGCTGACCTCGTCCGGTCGAGAAGCTGACCGTTGCCTGACAGTGCTGGATCCCGCTGGAACCCCCGGGCGCGGTGACGCGTTGTCAGCGGGGACACGCGATCTTGTGATGGGTACCTGCTATGCACTCCGCCTCACCGGGCCACGGCCCGTCCCTGCCCCGAGGGACCGGGCAGCGACT
The DNA here is from genome assembly GCF_055579945.1 of Kitasatospora sp. NPDC032150. Taxonomy (NCBI): domain Bacteria; kingdom Bacillati; phylum Actinomycetota; class Actinomycetes; order Kitasatosporales; family Streptomycetaceae; genus Kitasatospora; species Kitasatospora sp. NPDC032150. Next base: position 73,578 of record NZ_JBVIMH010000033.1, read on the forward strand.
GCTCGTCGTGGACGACGATCCGATGGTCTCGGAACTGCTGGAGACCACCCTGGGCCTGGCCGGCTACCGGGTCGCGACCGCGAACAGCGGCGCCGCCGCCCTGCGCGCCTACCAGGAGGCGCCCTTGGACCTGCTGGTGCTGGACGTGATGCTGCCCGACCTGGACGGCTTCACCGTCTGCCGGCGGCTGATCGAGAACGGCGCAAGGATTCCCGTACTGTTCCTCACCGCTCGGGACTCGGTCGAGGACCGGGTGACGGGCTTCGCCACCGGCGGTGACGACTACCTCACCAAGCCGTTCAGCCTCCCCGAGCTGCTGGCCAGGGTGCACGCCCTGCTGCGCCGGGCCCGTACCACGCCGGGGCTGGGCCCGGTCCTGCACTTCGCGGATCTGACCATGGACGAGCGCAGCAGGCGGGTTCACCGCGGCGACCGCCTGGTCGGCCTGTCGCCGACCGAGTACAGGCTCCTGCGCTACCTGTTGGTCAACGCCGACCACGTGGTGTCGAAGGAGCAGATCATGGACCACGTCTGGCAGCACCACTTCGGCGAGAGCGTGGTCGAGAAACTGGTCTCCCGGCTCCGGGCGAAGCTGGACGCGCAGCCGCCGGCCCTGATCCACACCGTGCGCGGCTTCGGCTACAGCCTGCGGATGCCCGGAGGCGAGTGAGATGGCCACCGCGTGGCGCGGCTCGCTGCGGGCACGGCTGATGACCGGGGTGATCCTGCTCGCGGCCCTCGGCATGGTGGCCGTCAACGCCGCCTCGCTGCTCGCCCTGCGGGTCTACCTCATCGACGCCGCCGACGCCCAGCTCACCAAGGCCCGCACCACCGTCGAGCAGCACGTCACGGGCCGGACGACGCCGATCAGCGCAGCGGACGTCAACTCCCTGATGCCCGGCGGCGCCTACGTCGCGCTGCTCGACGGCCACGGCCGGGTGGTGGCCCAGACCCCGGCGCGGGACTTCAGCGGCCGCCCCATCCCGCGCCCCGACCTGCCCGACCCGATCCCCGACGGGTACGCCCGGCACGCCGTCACGGTCTCCGGCCGGGGCGCACCCACGGTCAGGTACCGCACGCTGGGCTTCTCCGTCGGCGCGCAGGCGACGGTCCGGACGGCACCCGGCACGTCCCCCGAGCCGTTCGGCACCGTGGTGGCCGCGACCAGCCTCCTGCCCGGCGACGACGTCGTGTACTGGCTGGTCAGCGCCGACGCCGTCGCCACCCTCACCGTGCTGGCGGGGATCGCCCTGGTCGGCCGAGGTGTGCTGCGGGTGAGCCTGCGCCCGCTGCGGGACATGGCCGGCACCGCCACCGCGATCGCCGACGGCGACCTCGGCCAGCGCGTCCAAGTCGGTCGGCCGCACAGCGAGTTGGGGGAGGTCGGCGCCGCCCTCAACCGGGCCTTCGACGAGCGGCAGCGCTCCGAGGAACGGCTGAGGCAGTTCGTGGCCGACGCCTCGCACGAGCTGCGCACCCCGCTGACCTCGATCAGAGGGTGGGCCCAACTCCATCTGCACGGACTGGCCCGTGACCCCGAACTGCTCGACCGCGCCATGCTGCGGATCGAGAGCGAGGCGGCCCGGATGCACGCCATGGTCGAGGAACTGCTGCTGCTCGCCCGGCTCGACCAGGGCCGCCCGCTGGCCAGCGCACCGGTCGACCTGGGCGCCCTGGCCACGTACGCGGTCTGTGACGCCCTCGTCCTCGACCCCGACCGCCCGATCACCCTGGACGCCCCGGGCCACGTGATGGCCCGGGGCGACGAGGACAGGTTGCGGCAGGTCCTGGGCAACCTGCTGAACAACGTGCTACGGCACACACCGCCCGGCACACCGGCCGTCGTGGCGGTACGTGCGCTGCCCCACGAGGGCACGGTGGAGCTGACGGTCGCCGACGAAGGTCCCGGCATGGACCGTGAGACCGCGAGCCGTGTCTTCGAGCGCTTCTACCGAGGTGACGACTCCCGTGCCCCCGGCAGCGGGGGCACGGGCCTCGGCCTCGGCATCGTCAAGTCGATCGCCGAAGCCCACGGCGGCAAGGTCTCCGTGCGGACGGCACCGGGCGAGGGCAGCATCTTCACCATGACCCTGCCCGCCGCGCGGTGAGCGGCGCCGATGACGGTCAGCCGGCCCGGGACCCCGACGCGCCGTCCGCAGGCGAAGCGGCCGAGCGCGGGTTTGGCCCGGGCCGCCCGCGCCCTGGCATGATCGGTGCATGGTCGAACGAGTCATCGCAGCCTGTGACGGAGCTGCCAAGGGCAACCCGGGTCCGGCAGCCTGGGCCTACGTGGTCGCGGACAGTGCCGGGGTACCGCAGCGCTGGCAGTCCGGTCCGCTCGGGCACAGCACCAACAACATCGGCGAGCTGACGGCGTTGCAGCAACTGCTGGGCGCGACGGATCCCGCCGCACCGCTGGAGGTCCGCCTCGACAGCACGTACACCCGCGACGCGGTGACGAAGTGGCTGGTGGGGTGGAAGCGCAACGGCTGGAAGACCGCGGCCGGCAAGCCGGTGGCCAACCGGGAGCTGATCCAGCGCATCGACGCGCTCCTGGAGGGGCGGGACGTCACCTTCGTGTACGTCCCCGCCCACCAGGTGAACGGCGATCCGCTGAACGCCATCGCGGACAAGGCCGCCAGCGACGCCGCCCGTACCCAGGAGGGCGCCGGCGGGACGGCTGCCGACCTCCCGGTACCGGACCCGGTTCCGAGCTCCGCCCCGCGTGGTGGACGCCCGTCGGCCTCGTCCACCTCGTCGTCCTCCTCCGTGACGAAGCGGAGTTCCTCGGGCGGCTCGCGCACCCTGTCCGCGCGTTTCCCCGGGACGTGTCCGTGCACCCGCCCCTACGCCAAGGGCGACAAGATCACCAAGGTGGGCAACAGCTGGGGACACCCGCAGTGTGCGGGGGCCAACGCCTGAACACGGGATCGGTGCCGGGCCCGGGCGGCGGACGGCCGGGTCCGTGGGCCCGGGTCGGGACCTGGCCCGACCGTCAGGGGCTTTGGCAGCCGGCGCGGCGGACCACGTCCTCGGCCCGCTGCTGCCCGGCCGGGTCGCCGAGGTCCGCGAAGAGGGCCACGGCCTGGCCGGCGACTGCGGCCGCCTCGGCGTGTCGTCCGGCGTCCAAGTGCGCGACGGAACAGGCCAGCAGTGTGGGAGCGCGCTGGCTCCGCAGGCCGAGGGTGTCGCACATGGCGAGCGCCTCCCGGTACCGCGTCACGGCGTCGTCGTGCCGGCCGAGGCCGTGCAGCGCCTGGCCGAGGGCGCGCAGCGCGAGCGTGGCGGGGAGGTGGCAGGCGGTGGCGAGGAAGTGGGCGAGCGCGGCCTGCCCCTCCTTCAGTGCCTCGGCGCAGTCGTTCCGCGCAAGGAGCGCCTGAGCCAGACCCAGGGCGCACTGCGCCTCGAATCCGACCTCGCCGGCGTGCCGCGCGAGCGCGCGGGCCTGCTCGAAGTGATCGACCGCCTCGTCCACCGACCCGGGGTCCAACGCGGCCACGGCGCCCATCGTGTAGCGCAGCCGGTGCGGAAAGACGCCGTCGTCGTGGTGCTCCCGGGTCCGCCAGGCCCGCAGCGCCGCCTCGCGGGCCTCCTCGTGGCGTCCGGTGTGCGCGTACGCCACGGCGAGCACCACACCGGCGTTCGCGGCCACGTCCGGGCTTTCCGCCTGCTCCGCGATCCGGCGCAGGTCCTGGCCGATCGGCACCACCAGGCGCCACGGCATGCACAGGTCGGTGAACGGGACCATGGCGGTCAGCGTCGCGGCGATCACGCGCGCATCGTCGAGGCCGGCCGGGCGGGTGGGATGCTGCAGGATCTGGGTCGCCAGACCGATCATCCCGGCCAGCTCCTCGATGACCCAGCGCTGGGCCTCGGCGGCGCTGGTGAACTGCGGGCTGCCCGGGAGCTCGGGGTTCAGGGCGCCGGCGAGCCGGTTGTAGGGGCGCTCACTGCGTAGTGCGGCACTGGTCCCGGCGAGGTGGCAGCGCGCCAGCCGGCTGAGGGCGGCCTGCCGCTCCTGGGGCGGGTCGGCCTCCAGGGTGCGGTGGCGGGCGAAGAGCCGGACCAGGTCGTGGTAGCGGTACCGGCCCACATCGCCGGGTTCGAGCAGCCCGGCGTCGGCCAGCGATTCCAGGACCTCCTCCGCCATGACGTCGGTGCAGTCCAGGACGGCGGCGGCGGTACCGGGCGACAGGTCGGGTGTCTCGGGGATGGCGAGCAGGCGGAAGGCCCGGGCCTGCGCCGGGCCGAGAGCGGCGTAGCCGAGCTGGAAGGCCGCGTCCACCGCGAGGCTGCCGGTTTCCAGTTCGGAGAGCCTGCGGGGCCGGTCCGCCAGCCGGTCGGCCAGCGAGGCGACCGTCCAGCGCGGGCGGGCGGCCAGCCGGGAAGCGGCGATCCGTACGGCGAGCGGCAGCAGACCGCAGGTGTGCACCAGGGTCCGCGCGGCCTCCGGCTCGCGGGTCAGCCGGGTGGAGCCCGAGATCCGCTCCAGCAGGTCCAGTGCCTCCCGTTCGGTGAACGGCTCCAGGGCGGTGCGGCTGGTGACCGGGAGGCAGGCCAGCGGCGCGCGGCTGGTGACCAGCACCGCACACTCCGCGGTGCCCGGAAGCAACGGCTCCACCTGCTCGGTGTCGGCCGCGTTGTCCAGCAGGACCAACAGCCGGCGGCCCGCCAGCCTGGTCCGGTACAGCGCGGTCCGGTCCAGTGGACTGCTCGGGATGTTCTCGGGCGGTACGCCCAGGGCCCGCAGGAACAGCCCCTGGACGACGTACGGGTCGGCCGGCTTGGCGCTGGCCCCGCGCAGGTCGGCGTGGAGCTGTCCCTCGGGGAAGGACCCGCGGGCGCGGTGCGCGGCGTGCACGGCCAGCGTGGTCTTGCCCACCCCGCCCATACCGTGGATCACGCAGACGGCGGCGGCCGTGCCGACACCGGCCGACGGACGGGCCAGCGCCTCGTCCAGCTCGGCGATCACCTCGGTGCGGCCGGTGAAGTCGGGTGCGTCCAGAGGGAGTTGGGCCGGCGGTAGCCAGGCCGTGACGGGTGGTGCCGCAGGCACCGACGGCTGGGCGCCCGGAGCCGCCAGCTCGGGGTCGGTGCGCAGGATGCGCTGGTGCAGCCGTACCAGCTCCGGGCCCGGGTCGAGCCCGAGCTCCTCGGTGAGGCTGCGTCTGGTGCGGTCGTACGCGGCCAGCGCGTCGGCCTGGCGTCCGGAGCGGTACAGGGCGAGCATCTGGAGCGCCCGCAGGCCTTCGCGCATCGGGTGCTCGTCGGCGAGAGCGGTCAGCTCCGCGACGGCCCGGGTGTGGCGGCCGAGTTCGAGTTCCAGGCCGAGCCGGGTCTCCAACAGTGCCAGGCGCCGCTCCGCCAGCCGCTCGCGCTGCCGCTCGGCGTACTCGCCCGGTACGCCCGTCAGCGGAACGCCCTCCCAGAGGTCGAGCGCCTCACCCAGCAGTCGGGCGGCCTCGGGTCGGTCGCCGGCCCGGGCGGCGCGTTCGGCCTCGGTGGCCAGCCGCTCGCTGCGGCTCGCGTCCAGCGCGTCCTCGTCCAGCCGCAGCGTGTAGCCGCCGGCCACCGAGACCAGCAGTCGGGGCGTCCGGGGTTCGGTCTCCAGCGCGGCCCGCAGACGCGAGATGTGGTTGCGCAGGGCAACCGCCGAGCTGGCGGGCGGATTCCAGCCCCAGATCCCCAGGGACAGCTCCTCCACCGAGACCACCCGGCCGTTGCGGAGCGCGAGGGCGGCCAGGACCGCGCGCTGTTGGGCCGAGCCGGTGTCCAACTCGCTGCCTGCGCGCCACGCCCGCAGCGGACCCAGCACCGCGACCTTCAGTCCATCCACCTGTCCGTGCTCCCCGTGCCTGTCGTCCGAGTTCCCCGCACGCGGCCGTTGTCGTGCCCGCGGCGTTCACCGGCTGTCGTTGTGCGCCCGCCCGGCGGCAGTCCCCGTACGGCGTGGACGCCGCCCTCCGAAGGGCGGGCAGACGGCGGTGGGGTGCGACGCGGCGGATCGGCCACGGCTGGCGCACTGTCACGGGCGCACCGTTCGTATGAGTCCCGTTCGCATCCGCCGCCACGCCGCCGCATCGCCGACGATCGGCGTCCGGTGGCGGCGGCACGCAATCGTACGACGATCGGGCCGGACGTCCGGTCGTCCGTGCCGGGTGTGTCGTCCACTGTCCGCATGGTGGACAGGTCGGCCTCCCGGCAGATCGGGCCCGCCCCCAACGCGGGTGCCGCTGCCGTCGCGCGACGGCAGCGGCACCACGGGACCGCAGAGTGGGCTAGTGCGCGCCGGCTCCGGTGAGCGAACGAACCTCCAGCTCGGCGTACTTGGCCGCCTGGTCGGCCTCGCCCCGGGAGAGCAGGGTGCCCGCCCAGCCGAGCAGGAAGCCGACCGGGATGGAGACCAGACCGGGGTTCTCCAGCGGGAACCAGGCGAAGTCCGCGTGCGGCAGCAGCGAGGTCGGCTTGCCCGACAGCACCGGCGAGAAGACCACCAGGACCACCGAGGTCAGCAGGCCGCCGTAGATGCTGCACAGCGCGCCGCGGGTGTTGAAGCGCTTCCAGAAGAGGCTGTACAGGATGGTCGGCAGGTTGGCCGAGGCGGCGATGGCGAAGGCCAGGGCGACCAGTGCGGCGGTGTTGAGCTTGTCGGCGAACATGCTCAGCACGACGGACACCGCGCCGATCCCGAACGCGGCCAGCCGTGCCGCCCGCAGTTCCTGCTGCTCGGTGGCTCGGCCCTTGCGGATCACCTGGGCGTACAGGTCATGCGCGAACGAGGAGGACGAGGCCAGGGTGAGGCCGGCGACCACGGCCAGGATGGTGGCGAACGCGACCGCCGAGATCACCGACAGCAGGACGGCTCCGCCGGTGCTCCCCGCCCCGCCGCCGAGCCGCTCGGCGAGCATCGGCACCGCGGTGGTGCCGGCCGGGTTGGACGCCTTGATGGCCTTGGGCCCGACCAGCGCGGTGGCGCCGAAGCCCAGCACCACGGTCATCAGGTAGAACACGCCGATGATGACGATGGCCCAGTTCACCGAGTGGCGGGCGGCCTTGGCGGTGGGCACCGTGTAGAAGCGGACCAGGATGTGCGGCAGACCCGCCGTCCCGAGCACCAGGGCGACGCCCAGGCTGAGGAAGTCCAGCTTGCTGACGGAGGTCGCACCGTACTTGAGCCCGGGCTCCAGGAAGGCCGAACCCTTGCCACTGGCCTGGCCGGCCGCGCCGAGCAGGGTGGAGATGTTCCAGCCGAAGCGGTGCAGCACCAGCACGGTCACCAGGGCCGCACCGGCCATCAGCAGCGCGGCCTTGACGATCTGCACCCAGGTGGTGCCCTTCATGCCGCCGACCGTGACGTAGAGGATCATCAGCGCGCCGACACCGAGGATGATCACCTGCTTGGCCGTGCCGCCGGACACCCCGAGCAGCAGCGCCACCAGCGAGGCGGCGCCGACCATCTGCGCGAGCAGGTAGACGATGGAGACCACGATCGTGGAGATCCCGGCGGCCGTGCGCACCGGGCGCCGGCGCATCCGGAAGGCCAGCACGTCGGCCATGGTGAACCGGCCGGAGTTGCGCAGCGGTTCGGCCACCAGCAGCAGCGCCACCAGCCAGGCCACCAGGAAGCCGATCGAGTACAGGAAGCCGTCGTAGCCGAACAGCGCGATCGTCCCGGTCACGCCCAGGAACGAGGCGGCGGACATGTAGTCGCCGGAGATCGCCAGGCCGTTCTGGAAGCCCGTGAACGAGCGCCCGCCGGCGAAGAAGTCGGAGGTACCGCTGGTGCGCCGGCCGGCCCAGAACGTGATGCCGAGGGTCACCAGGACGAAGGCGAGGAAGATGCTGATGATCAGGGACCGGTGCGCGCCCGCGCCCGCTCCGGCCGCCAGGGACATCTGGTCGAGGGTCACCGTGCGCACGTGCAGCCTTCCGGGTCGCGGCCGCCCTGCCGGGCGCCCGCCTGGTGGTCCTGGGTGTCGTCGAACTCGGCCCGCGCCAGCTCGGCCACCGGGTCGAGCCGGGTCGCCGCGTACCGGGTGTACAGCCAGGCGATCAGGAAGGTCATGGCGAACTGGAGCAGCCCGGCGACGAAGGCGACGTTGACGGTGCCGACGACCCTGACGGCCATCAGACGGTGCGCGTAGCCCGACAGCAGCACGTACGAGAGGTACACGGCCAGGAAGAGCGCCGTCATCCAGGCCGCGAACCGCCGGTAGCGGTGACGGAGCAGGGCGACGGCTTCGCCGTTCGCGACGGCCTGGTACCTGGTCAGGCGATCCGCCTCGCTCTCGGCGGCCGATCGGCAGTCACAGGGCGCATCGGCTTGCGAACTCCCTCGGGGTGGGCTTGTGTTGAGCATTTCTTCTCCGTGAGATGGTGCGCGGGCCGGGCCGGCTCGGCGGTGGCGCGGCCCGCGGGTGCGACGGTCGGCGGCCGGTCCGATGAGGGCATCGGATGTGACCGACGGGTGGTCGGGGAGCGGCCCGCGATCGCGGGTGGATCCGCCGACGGGGTACGTTCCGGGGAAGTCCGTCCGGGGCTCATCGCACCAGCCGCCGACACCGGGCGGCAACCGGTCGGCCGCACCTGGACCAGACCTTTCGGTCCGTCAGCTCTGTCCTTTCGGTGCCGCGGCCGCACGTGTTACGGCTGTCGGGGCTCGGCCAGTGCCACGGTGAACCGGTCCAGCTCCGGACGCCACACGCGGCGCACGTTCATCGGGGTGGGGACGGTGTCGCCCGGCAGCAGGAAGTGGAAGGAGCTCCACAACAAACGGTGGCGGAGGTCGGCGATCCGCTGCACCGCATCGTCCGGGCTGAGGGAGTGCACCAGTCTGCCCGGCCGGTAGCGCAGGGCGACGTCATGGACGTGGACGGCACGGGCGGTGACGGTGACGAAGTGGGAGTCGCGGACCACGCCGTCCAACAGGATGCAGGTCACCCACGGGTTGCGGCCGGGGAAGACAGCGAAGGTGGCGATCGGCGGATCCGCCGGGTCGATCAGCCGCACCGCCTCCTCGACCTGCTTCACCATCGTCGCCTTGCGCGGCGCCATCCGCCGTTCCTCCAAGCCGTCGCTGCCCGCCGCAGCTCGGGCGGCGGGCGTGGTCCGGCAGCCCAACCTAGGCAGCGGCGGGCCGGGGCGGATGACGGTCGGCACCGAAGGCTTTCGGCTCCTTCGGACGTTTCGGTCGGTGCACGGGGGTCTGGGGCCGGCACGGCACGCCGACCGGCCGAGCCTCGCCCGCTACGGTTCGGAGGCCAGGGTGGCCGCGCCGGCCGCCTCCCGGCACAGGGTCTCCGCGAGGCGGGACCGCCCGTCTATGCCGAGCTTGCCGTAGGTGTTGGTGAGGTGGACCTCCACGGTGCGCAGCCCCACGAAGAGGTGCTGGGCGATCTCACGGTTGGTCATGCCCTTCGCCGCCAGGCCCGCGACCCGCCGCTCGGTGGGGGTGAGCGCTTCCACACCCTGGAAAGCGCGGGTGCGCGGACGGTCGCCTGCCGCGCGCAGCTCGTCCAGCGCGCGTTCGGCCACCGCGTCCGCGCCGAGCCGGTGCGCGACGCTGGCCGCCCGGCGGAGGTGGTCCCGGGCCTCGCCCGGTCGGCCGGCCAGCCGGAGCCGCGCGCCCAGGTCGGCCAGTGCCTGTGCGTAGCAGAGCTGTGCGGAGGTCTCCGCCAGCAGCTCGCTCGCCTCGGCGAGCAGCTCCAGTCCGCGCGCGCCGCCGGTCACCAGGCCCATGGCGCGCAGCGCCACGCCGATGATCTCCGGCACACCCCACTCGCGGGCCGACCGCAGCTCCTCCTCGGCCGCCTTCCGGGCCGCGTCGGTCTCCCCGAGCGCGAGGAGGGCCAACGCGGCCTCGGAGCGCCACGGCAGGACGCCCGGCCCCGGCATGCCGCGGGCCTGCACCCGTCGTCCGCACAGCAGGAAGTCGGCGAGGCCGGCGCGCAGCCGGCCCTGGGCGACCCGCAGGCGGCCCCGGACCAGCAGCACGTAGTCGTTGGTCCAGTGGCCGTTCAGGTCTCCGGACAGATCGCCCCGCTCCAGGAGTTCGGCCGCGTACTCCACCTTGCCCTGCTTGGTCAGGGCGTCCATCAGGATGGCGAGCGGTGCGATGCAGTGGCTGTGCCGCAGATCTATGCCCGTCTCCTCCAGCGCCTCCAGGGCGTTCGCCGCGTCGGCCCGGCAGTGCGCCACCCGGCCGAGACGGCAGTGCACCCTGGCCCGGGCACTGCTGGCGACCGCGTACGCGAAGCCGGATCCGCGTGCGCGGGCGGCATCGAGGGCGGCGTCGGCGTACGTCAGGGCCAGCTCCGACCGGCCCGCCGCGCCGAGGGCGAGAAGTGCGCCCAGGTACACGCCGGATTCGTCGTCCACCGGATTCAGGCCGTGGCCCAACGCCTGCCGGGCGTACCGGACCGCCGCTTCGGGGTCACTGCCCGTCATCATCGCACGCACGCTCAGCAGCGCGGCCAGCGGCCGCTCCGCCGTGCTGTTCTCGGCGTCCTCGGGGCTCAACTCGTGCAGCCGGCGCAGCACCGAGGTGGCGGAGGCCGCCTGGCTCAGGCTGCCGAAGATGAAGTCGACCTCCAGGCGCAGCGCGTTCGCGGGGTCCAGATCGTGCAGTGCCGCGCTGGTATCGGTGAGCGCGGCCAGTCCCTCGGGATAGCGGTCGAGGGCGAACAGGGCCGCGGACAGCCGCCGGGCGGCCGCCGTCCGCTCGACCGGATCACGGGACAGCTCCAGGCCGCGCTGGAAGTGGCCGACCGCCGCCGGGACGTTCGAGGCCAGCTCGGCCCCGCCGAGACCGATCAGCAGGGATGCCCGGGTGGCTTCGGCGAGCGGCTCGCGCAGCGCCCGGCGCAGGAACAGCACGGCCTGCTCCGGCCGGCCCTGACGGGTCGCCTGGGACGCCGCCCGGCGCAGCACGTCGGCCGTGCCCCCGTCGCCGACCGGACCGAGCATGAGATGGCCGGCCGCCTCCGTGAGCGGGGCGTCCCGGTCGAGCAGCAGCCGCGCGGCGCGGCCGTGCAGCTCCTGCCGGCGGCTCGGGCGGATGGCGTCCGCGACCGCCTCGGCGACCAGTGGACAGCTGAAGCCGACCTCGTCCTCGGCCCGGACCAGCAGACCGGCGTGGACGAGGGTGTGGACGGCGTCCTCGGCCGCCGGCTGGGACAGCCCGGCGACCCCGGCGACCAGGTCGACGGTCGACCCGTCGCCGCCGAGCACGGCCGTGGCCCGGAGGACGGCGACGGCGTCCGCACCCGCCGAGGCGACCAGCCCGAGGACGGCGCGGCCGACCTCCGGCGGCAGAACGCCCCGGAGTCGGACCCCGGTCAGCGATCCGAGGTCCGGCCGCGCCGCGCCGACGGCGCTCAGCAGGGCGTGCAGCAGGTAGGAGTTCCCGCCGGTCGCGGCACGGCAGGCGGTCGCGAATGACGGAGCGGTCCCGGGGCCGAGCGTCTTGTGGACGATCGCCGCCACCGCCTCCTCGCTCAGGGCGGGCAGGGTGAGGCGGTGGCGGAACAGCAGACGGACGGCGCCGAGGGGATCGGCGGACCCCGGACCGTCGGCCTCCAGTGCGGCGGCTCCCGGCGCCAGCGTGGCGAGCAAGGTCAGCGGCAGGTTGCCGGCGCGCCGCAGGACGTAGTGCAGCCAGCGCAGCGAGGCCGGATCGGCCCAGTGCAGGTCATCGATGACGAGGACAAGTCGGCCGCGTTCGCTGAGGCGCACCGCCAGCCAGTACAGGCCGTTGAGCAGCGCCTCGTCAGCCGGGGCGGTCCCCTCCGCCGCCGTCGTGTCCGCCGGTGGTTCGAGCAACCGGGCGGCTGCCGCCGCGTGGCCGGCGAACAGCGACTGCCGGGACTCCTCGGACTCGCCGGCGACGGCGCGCTCGAACAGCTGCCGGACGACGCCGAACGCGAAGCCGCGCTCCGACGCCTCCCCGGACGCGGCCAGCACGAGGTCGCCGTCCCGGCGCGCCTGGTCCAGCCCGGCTCGCAGCAGAGCGCTCTTGCCGCTCCCGTGGTCACCCTCGACCAGGACGCTCGTTCCTCCGGTGCCCTGTTCGGAGAGCACCCGTACCAGGGTCTGAAGCTGGTCCTCACGGCCGATCAGCACGGGTACCCCCGACGGCTTCGAGCGCGGGTTGCCCGGTGGACGTCCGGCCGGCGACGGCAGGGCGGCTGCGGACACGGGTGGAACGGGGTGTGGGGGTACAAGATCGCTCGACGTGACTCGGGAACGGGCTGGCGGGGTGCGGTCTCCGCCAGCCGGGCCGTGCGGCCGTGACCAGGGGGCGGTCCCGTGCGGGCTCGGGGAGTGGCGGACACCGGCGGCACGCGCCGGTGTGGGGGACCGGCGGCGGTGCTCGCTCGCCGCGGATTCTGCCGCGCGGCCGCCATGCGTTTGTAAGTGATCGGTAACCGGCCGGGCCCGCCGGTCCCGTCCGCCGGGATCACCCATGGCCGGAGCGCGCAGCCCCTTTGCCGGTGGGGTTGCGCGCTCCGGGAGTCCGTGCGATCAGTCCTCGGTGTTGCCGGACGGCAGCTGGGACTGGATCAGGTTCATCACCGAGGAGTCGGCGAGGGTGGTGGTGTCGCCGACCTCGCGGCCCTCGGCGATGTC